>NZ_JBQXXG010000008.1:0-193546 GCF_052644995.1 Quadrisphaera sp. KR29 | reverse complement strand
GGGGGGGGGGGGGGGGGGGGGGGGCCGGCCCCCCCGCCCCCCCCCCGGCCCGCCCCCCCGGGGGCCCCCCCCCCCCCCCCCCCCGCTGGGGCGCGAGCGCTCAGCCCTTGACGGAGCCCGCCGTCAGGCCGCGCACGAAGTACCGCTGGAGCGAGAGGAACACGATGATCGGCAGGATCATCGTGAAGAACGCGCCGGCGGTGAGCAGCTGGTCGCCCTGCCCCTGCTGCCCCAGCAGGGAGACCAGCGCGATGGTCAGGGGCTGGTTCGGCCCGGGACCGATGAAGATCAGCGCGACCAGCAGGTCGTTCCAGACCCACAGGAACTGGAAGATCGCGAAGGACGCCAGCGCGGGCACCGACATCGGGACGATGAGCTTCCAGAAGGTCTGGAAGTGGCTGGCGCCGTCGATCTTGGCGGACTCGATGACCTCCTTGGGCAGGGTGGCCATGTAGTTGCGGATGAGGTAGATGGCCAGGGACATGCCGAAGCCGATGTGCGCGCCCCACACCGCGATGAACTGCCCGTTGAGGCCGAGCTGGCCGTAGATGTTGAGGATGGGCGCGAACGCCACCTGCGCCGGCACGACGAGCAGGGCGACGACGATGATGAGCAGGGTGTTCCGCAGCGGGAACTCCATGAACGTGAAGGCGTACGCCGCGAAGGCCGCCACGAGGATCGGGATGATCGTCGCCGGGATGGAGATGGCCAGGGAGTTGACGAAGGCCTGGGCCATCGGCGCCCGCTCGAAGACGTCGGCGTAGTTCTGCACCGTCAGGCGGCTCAGCTGGGAGGGGCTCGTCAGCAGGCTCCACCAGCCGCTGGTGTTGGCGTCGTCGCGGGCGCGGAAGGACGTGACGGCCAGTCCGAAGATCGGCAGCACCCAGGCCAGGCACAGCAGCGCGAGGACGACGCGCACCCAGATCGGCGCGGGGGCGCCGACGTCGTCGCCGACGCCGGAGCGCGGCTTGCGCCGCTTGCGCAGGGCGACGTTGTCGGGGTCCGTGGTCCGGCCGGGGACCGGTGCCGGGGGGACGGTGGTCGACTGGCTCATCGCGCTGCCTCCTCGGCCCGGAACTGGCGGATCTGGTAGATGAGGAACGGGATGATGACGACCATGAGGATGACCACGATGGCCGAGGCCGCTCCGGCGTCGCGGGAGACGAACAGCGCCTGGTAGAAGTTCAGCGCGATGATGTTGGTGCCGAAGTTGCCGTTGGTCGCCACGTAGACCACGTCGAAGGTCTTCAGCACCCCGATGAGCACGGTGATGAACACCGTGAGCATCGTCGCCCGGATCTGCGGGATGACGATCGAGAAGAAGATCTTCCCCTCGCCCGCGCCGTCGATGCGCGCCGCCTCCAGGGTGTCGGTGGGCACGCCCTTGATCGCCGCGGAGAGCAGCACCATGGCGAAGCCGGCCTGGGTCCAGATGAGGATGACCATGAGCAGGAAGCTGTTGACCTTGCCGTCCTGCAGCTGGAGCCAGTTGACGGGGTCGCCCCCCAGCGCCGTCCAGACGGCGTTGAGCAGGCCCGTCTGGTTCTGCGTGGCGGGCTGCGCCCGGTAGATGAGCCCCCAGATGGCCACCGAGCCGACCGCGCTGATGGCCAGCGGCAGGAAGATCAGCGTCTTGGACAGCTTCTCGCCGGTGGGCCGGAGCCTGTCCGCCAGCGTGGCGATGAGCAGCCCGAAGACGATCGCGAAGCTGGGGACGATGAGGATCCACAGGAAGGTGTTGAACAGCGTCGTGCGGAACCCCGGGGAGGCGAACAGCGCCTGGTAGTTGGCGAGGCCGACCCACGCGGAGCTGTCCCGGTTGGCGAAGCTGTAGACGAAGGTCTGGACGAACGGGTAGATGAGGTAGAAGCCCAGGGCGGCGAAGGCCGGCAGGATGAAGACGTAGGGCTTGATGAGCTCCTGCGGCTTGCTGGGCAGCAGCTCGGTCAGCTTGTTGAGGATCCAGTACAGGACGACCGCGCCGATGACGCCGCCGACCACCGCGATGATCGCGTTCAAGATGGTGATGGTCATGGGACCTCCACGTCCGCTCGACCAGGTGGGTGGGCTGAGTGTGGTGGGGGCCCGCGGCTGGCGCCACCGGTCCCCGCAGCCGACGACGCCGGGCCCCTGGTGCAGGAGCCCGGCGTCGTCGGGCCGGAGCGCGTCAGCTGGTCGCGGGCCAGCTGGCCTCGATGTTGTCGAGCGCGGTCTGCTCGTCCTCGGACCCGGAGATCCAGGCGGTCATCTCGCGCCAGAAGGAGCCGGATCCCACCTCGCCGGGCATCTGGTCGGAGCCGTCGAAGACGAACGCCGTGGAGTCGTAGGCGAAGCCGGCCATCTGCTTGGTCAGCTCGTTGGGGTAGTTGTTCTGGTCGAAGTCCGTGCGCGGGGAGATGAACCCGTTGGCCTGCGCCCAGTCGGCGCCGAAGTCCGCCGACGCCATGTAGTTCATGATCTTCCGGGCGTCCTCGGTGTCGTTGAACATCGAGGCCAGGTCACCGCCGCCGAGGACCGGCTTGTCGGCCTCGGTCAGGCCCGGCATCGGGAAGACGCCGACGGTGTTGTCCAGGTCCTGCAGGACGGCGTCGGGGAAGCCGCCGTCGCGGGCCACGAAGTTGCCCTGCCGGTACATGTAGCAGGCCGGCGGGGTGTCGAACATCGGGTTGGCCGCGGTGGCGAAGTTGTTGCTGGCGATCGACTGCCGGCCGCCGTTGACGTTGCCCTCGGTGAGCAGCAGCTGGCTCATCGTGTCAGCGGCCTGGACCACGCTGGGGTCGTTGAAGGGGATCTCGTGCTGGACCCACTGGTTGTACACGTCGGGGCCGTTCTGGATGAGCATGAGGTTCTCGATCCAGTCCGTGGCCGGCCACCCGGTGGCCGCGGCCGACTCGATGCCGAAGCACCACGGCGCCGTCCCGGTGGCCTTGACCTGGTCGGTGAGCTGCTGCAGGCCGTCCAGCGTCGTGGGAGCGGCCAGGCCGGCCTGCTCGAAGGGGCCCTTGGGGTAGAAGACGATCGACTTGATGTTCAGGCTCATCGGCAGCGCGTACTGGTCGCCGTCGATCTGCCCGGCCTCGACGATGCCGGGGACCATGGCGTCGAGGTTGGCCTGGTCGACCACGTCACCCAGCGGCACCAGGTCCTGCTGGAAGGACCTCATGATGCCGGGCTGCGGGAAGATCGCGATGTCCGGCGCGCTGTTGCCCGTGACGCGGGTCGCGATGACGGTGTTGAAGTCCGGCGTGGGCTCGAACCTCACGGTGATGCCCTCGGCCTCGGCGAACTTGTTGATCTCCGCCTGGAACTGGTCCGAGCTCGAGTCCGTGAAGCCGTACATGATCGTCACGGTGCCGTCGTCGTTGCCGCCGCCACCACCACCGCCGCCACCGCCGCCCCCGCCGGACTGCTGCAGGCAGCCGGCGGTCAGCACGGTGACGAGACCGGCGGTGAGCAGCGCGCCGGCGGCGCGACCCTGACGTGACCTGATGCGCATCGTGTGGGCTCCTTCGTCCACTCGGCGGCCCCGCACCGACCTGCGGGGCCCACGGTGGGCTCGCGCCCACCACTGATCGCAGAGTTTCGACCCACACGCTCCGGCGCGTCAACCGGAAAGCCGGACCACCCGTGCCCCGGGATGTTCGGGTCTGTGGGTTTCGGTGCGGAACCGCCTGTTCGTGACCTCGCCGTGACCTGGCCGTGTCCAGACCGTGTCCCGAGCCGTCTCTCCCGCGGTTGACCCGGCCCCCGTCCGCTGGCACCTTGGGCCCCCGCACGACGGGACGAGGAGGTCCGTGGACGCGTCCAGCACGGCCCCCGGCCCTCCGCCCACCCGCGGAGCGCTCGGGCGGGTGCCCCGTGCGCCGCGCCTGGCGGCCCCCCCGGCTCCCGGCGCGCCCGCGCGCACGCCGGCCGCCGGTCCCCCCGCCCAGCCCGACCCCGCGGCTGCGGGCGCCGTCCACGACGTCGCCGTCGAGGTGCTGCGCCACGGCCCCCTGCCCCGCAGCCAGCTCGCGCGCCGCCTCGGGCTGTCGGCCGGCAGCCTCACGCGCCTGTCCAAGCCGCTCATCGCCAGCGGCCTGCTGGTCGAGGCGCCCCCGGCGGCCGACCCCGAGACGCGCCGGCCCACGCGCCCGCTCGACGTCCCCGCCGACCGCCACCGCTTCATCGGGGTGGACGTCACCGGCGACACCGCCTGGGGCGTCGTCACCGACCTGCGCGCCCAGGTGCTCGCCCGCGAGGACGCCCCGCTGCCCGACACCTCCCCCGCCGCCGTGGCCGACGCCACGGCCCGGCTGGTCACCGCGCTGGCCGCCGGGTCGGGCGGCGTCGCGGCCGTCGACGAGGTCGGCGTCAGCCTCGACGGCCACGTCGACGCCGGCGGCGTCGTGCGGCGCGCCCGCGTCCTGGGGTGGCGCACGCCGGTGGACCTGCGCTCCGCGCTGGCCGAGCGCCTCGGGCGGCGCGTCGTCGTGGGCAACGGGATGCAGGCCTTCACGCGCACCGAGCACTGGTTCGGTGAGGGGCGGGCCACGAGGTCCTTCGCGGTGCTCGCCGTCGGCGCGGGCGTCGGCTACGGCCTGGTGGTGCACGACCGGGTGGTCGAGACCCCCGACACGGCCCTGCACCTGGTCGGGCACCACCGGCTCGACAGCTCGGGGCCGCGCTGCCCCTCGGGGCACCGCGGGTGCGCGACCTCGCTGCTGACCCTGCCCGCTCTCGAGGCCGCCGGGACCCTGGCCCTGGGGCGCCCGGTGACGGCCGCGCAGCTGGTGTCGCTGGCCGTCGCCGGCGACCCCGTGGCGCAGCTGGTGGTCGACGACGCCGCGCACCACCTCGGGGCGCTGGTCGCCGCGGTCGCCGCCTTCACGGCCGTCGAGCGGGTGCTCCTGACCGGCGACGCCGTGGGCGTCGCGACCGCCGGGCGCGCCGCGCTGGTGGAGGCCCTGCACACCAGCAGGGACCCGGAGGCCTCCCCCGTGGACCTCGTGGTCCGCAGCGACGACTCCTCCGCCTGGGGCCGCGGGGCCGCCGGCATGGCGGTGCAGGCCTACGTGGCCGGCCCGGAGTGGCTGGCGATGGAGGCCGACGAGGCGGTCTGACCCGCCCCGCGGGAGCCGAGCCGTCGGTCGGCGGGCCGGGTCAGCGGGCCGGCTCAGCGGACCGGGTCAGCGGACCGGGCCCCGCCGCCGACCGGTGAGCTCGAGCAGCTCCGCGAGGCCGCCCCGCTGCGAGGACCCCGCGAGCGCAGCCGAGGCCGGCCAGGCGCGCACGTGCTGCAGGGCGCACGCGACGACCGCTGGGTCGAGCGCAGCACCCGGGTCGGCCGCCCCGGAGGCGGCGGCGGCGTCCCAGGTGGCTCCGGCGAGGTCCACGAGCACTCCGCTCGCCCCCGCCTCGGCGACCGCCGAGGGGTCGGTGACCTCGGCGACCGCGGAGGGGTCGGCGCCCTCGGCGCCGGTGGGCCGGCCCGCCGCCCCGGATCCGGCGCCGCCCTCCAGGGAGCGGGTCCACGCCTCGAGCAGCACCGCCAGGGCGCCGCGCCAGCTGCTGGCCGGGTCGGCCCCGAGCCCGCCGACCGCGCCTGCGACGACGTCGGCCACGGTCAGGACCCCGCCGGGGGGCGTGGCCGACCACGCGGCGGCGGGCAGCGGCGCGAGCACGGCCGCCAGCCCGCCGGCCGCCACCGGCAGCAGCTGGCGGGCGGTGGTGGCGCGCAGCGCCAGCAGCGCCAGGGCGTAGGCCTCCTCGGCGTCCTCGGCGGCGGTGGTGACCTCGGCGCCGCCCTCGCGGCGGGTGGTGACGCCCCAGGTCCCGCCGCCCGCCCCCAGGGGACGCAGCGACACCATGGCGGCGCCGAGGTGCTCGCGCAGCTGCCCCTCGCGGGGCAGCCACAGCACCTCGGCGGCGTCGACGCTGTCGAGGGCCCACTCCGTGGTGCCGTTGAAGCCGAGCACCTGGCCGGAGGGGAGGTCGTGGGCCTCGATGGTCATGTCCGAGACGACGAAGACGACGTCGTCCATCTCACGGTCGGGGATGACGAACCTGTCCCCCTTCGCGGGGCGCCACTGCAGGCCCGTCTCGCGCAGGGCGCGCGCCGTCGTCGTCGAGGTCACGACGGGGAGCCTGCCACGCCGCCGGCGGCGCGACCCGGGCGAGCGCGGGCGCGCCGGAGGGGTCAGCCCTCCGAGACCCTCGAGCTGCGCTGCTTCAGCTCGTCGATCATCTCCGAGGCGTGCGCCTTGCTGAGGCCGTCGGGCACCTGCTCGCCGGCCTCGGTGGCCAGCGTGCTCAGGTAGCTGAGCTGGGCGCCGGTGGCGGGCTCGTCCCCGGTGACCCAGGTCTCGGGGTCCTTGACCGCCGTGGGGTCGGCCTGGGAGCCGGTGCCGGCCTGCTCGGGGGTGGTGCGGGCGTGGTCGTGCGAGCTCTGGGCGGGGGTCTGTTCGGTCATGTGTCCGAACCTACGGCGCCGGGTCGCGGTGCGCGCGCCGGCGTGGTCGGCTCGCTGCATGGCCTCCTCCCCCGGCCCCGCCACCGCCTCCCGCGGCTCCGGCCGGGCCCCGCGCCGGGTGCTCGTCACCGGCGCCACCGGCAACGTGGGCACGGCGCTGCTGCGCCGGCTCGCCCGCGAGGGCGTCGCGGTCTCCGGCGTCGCCCGGCGGACCCCGGCCGCGGGCCCCGCGGCGCAGCGCTCCCCGGGCGCCCCGGTGCGCTGGCACGGGGTCGACCTGGCGGCCCCGTGGGCGACCGGCGCGCTGCGCGAGGCCATGGAGGGCGTCGACGCCGTCGTCCACCTGGCGTGGCGCATCCAGCCCAGCCACGACCGGGCGGCCATGCGCGCGGTGAACATCGACGGCACGCGGGCGGTGCTCACCGCGGCCCGGGAGGCCGGCGTGCCGCACCTGGTGCACGCCTCCTCCACCGGGGTGTACGCACCCGTGCCGGACCCGCTGCGCAAGCCCGTGGTCGACGAGTCCTGGCCGCGCACCGGCGTGGCGACCTCCGGCTACAGCCAGGACAAGGTCGGCGCCGAGGACCTCCTCGACGTCGCCGAGCAGCAGCCGGGCTCCCCGGCGCTCGCGCGGGTGCGGCCGGGTCTCGTCCTGCAGCGCGAGGCCGGCGCGGAGATCGCCCGCTACTTCGGCGGCCCCCTGCTGCCCACCGGGGTGCTGGGGGGCGTGGGGCCGCGGCGCACCCGCGTGCTGCCGCTGCTGCCGCTGCCGGACGCCTTCGTGGCACCCGTCGTGCACGCCGACGACCTGGCCGACGGCCTGTGGCACCTCCTGTCCGCCGGGCCCGAGCGCGCCACCGGCGCCTACAACGCCGCCGCCGACGACGCCCTGCGCCCCGACGACCTCGCCGAGGGGCTGGGCGCCCGGCGCCGCGTGCGCGCACCGGTCTCGCTGCTGCGGTCGGCGGCCGGCGCCTCCTGGCGCGCCCGCCTGCAGCCCACCGACCCCGGCTGGGTGGACCTGGCCGCCGGCACGCCCCTGCTGGACTGCTCGCGCCTCAAGGCCCTCGGGTGGAGGCCGACGACGACGGCGAGGGCGGCGCTGGACGACCTCGTCGCCGGCATGCGCTCCGGCGAGGGGGGCCCGACGCCCGTGCTGGCCGGCCGCGGCCCGCTGCGCGGCAGGGTCGCCGTCTGATGGCGGGGACGGCGGAGCCCGTGGAGCGCCCGGGCGCGCAGCAGTGGGTGCCCGAGCACCCCGACGGCGTGGACGCCCTGCGCGCCGCGGCGCCGGCGTGCCGGGGGTGCGAGCTGTGGGAGCCCGCCACCCAGGTGGTCTTCTCCGCGGGCAACGCCCGCGCCGCCGTGGCGCTGGTCGGCGAGCAGCCCGGGGACTCCGAGGACCGGCGCGGCATCCCCTTCGTCGGGCCCGCCGGGCAGCTGCTCCAGCGGGCGCTGGAGGAGGCCGGGCTGGCCCGCGACCAGGTCTACGTGACCAACGCGGTCAAGCACTTCAGGTTCACGCCGCGGGGGAACCGGCGCATCCACGCCACCCCCGAGGCCGCGCACATCACCGCCTGCAAGCCGTGGCTGGCCGAGGAGCTGCGCCTGGTGGACCCGCGCGTCGTCGTCCTGCTCGGGGCCACCGCCGCCAAGGCGCTGCTCGGGCCGGCGGTGCGCATCGGCAAGGACCGCGGCCACCCCATCGAGCGCGAGACGACGCGGGGCCTCCGGACCTTCTTCGTGACCACCCACCCCTCGGCGGTGCTGCGCACCCCCGAGGACGCCCGCGACGCCGCCTACGCCGCGCTGGTGGACGACCTGAGGGCCGTGGCCGCGCTGGTCGCCGCCTGAGGCCTCAGGCCAGCTCGCCGGCCTCCACGGCCACCCCCAGGCGGTTGCCGGGCGGGGCGAGCGGGCACGCCCACCCCGGGTCGTAGGCGCACGAGGGGTTGTAGAGGAAGTTCAGGTCGAGCACCAGCTGCTGGGGTGAGCCGGGCACCGCGCCGAGGTCGGCGCCCTTGACGGTGTCGAGCAGGTAGCGCCCCCCGCCGTAGCTGCTGGTGCCCGAGGAGCCGTCGCGCACCGGCAGCCACACCCCGCCGCCGTAGCCGGACAGCCACCACAGGTCCAGGGTGCCCAGCGGCGTCGCGGCGCGGCCCAGGCGCGTGAAGACCACCTCGCCGTCGGTCCCGGTGGTGACGCGCAGCTCGTGGCCCGGCTCGGTGGGGTCAGCGGGCTCCACGGCGGCGGCCAGGCGCAGGTCGGGGTCGTAGGGAGCCACGGGCAGCCCGGTGCGCCGGCGCGGGTCGTCGGGCAGCAGGGGGGTGTCGGGGTGGGTGGCGTAGAGCTCGTCGCGGGCGGCGCGCCACAGGTCGTGCGCGGCGCGCGGGGACTCCTGCGCCGCGGTCCGGCGCACGTCGGCGTACAGCTGCGCCACCCGCCGGCGGTAGTCGAGCAGGCTGAGCGATCCGGTCCCCACGCCGACCACTGTGGCGGCCGCAGGGCCGTGATCACGACCCGGGGGGGTCAGTGGACGGGGGCGGTCTCCTCCGGGGGCAGCCACACCTGCCGCGCCAGCGGCACCCCCGCCTGGCGCAGCTGGTGGGCCAGGCCCACCCCGTCCGGCGCCCGCACCTCCGGCACCGCCGCCACCACGCCCGAGCGCGCCGAGCCCGAGACGGGCACGGGCAGCACGTGGGCCAGGACCTGCTCGGCGGCCGTCAGCTGCCGGATGGCCACCGCGCGCACGTGCTGGGAGTGCTCGCGGGCGAACTCCCCGTAGATCTCGGGGTCGTGCTGGCCGTCGTCGCCGACCAGCAGCCAGCGCACGTGCGGCAGCTCCTGCGCCAGGCGCCGCAGCGCCGCCCGCTTGTGCTCCTGCCCGCTGCGGAACCAGCCGGTGTTGGTGGGCCCCCAGTCGGTCAGCAGCAGCGGCCCGGGCGGGTAGCCGTGGCGCAGCATGAACCTCGCGATGGTCGGCGCCGCGTTCCAGGCGCCGGTGGACAGGTAGAGCACCGGCGTGCCCTCGTGGGCCTGCACGGCCGAGGTGAGCAGGTCGGCCATCCCGGGCACGGGGCTGCGGGCCTGCTCGTGCAGCACGAAGGTGTTCCACGCCGCGATGAGGGGGCGGGGCAGCGAGGTGACCATCACGGTGTCGTCGATGTCGGAGACCACCCCGTCGCGCTGGTCGGCGCTGACCACCGTGACGCGCGCGGTGGAGGGCGTGCCGGTGCGCTCGTCGGCGTCGGCCCGTCCGGGCGGGGCGGTGGAGAAGGTGACGTCGTGCACGCCGGGCGGCAGGTCGGAGGGCACCCGCGCGTCGAGGTAGCCACCGCGCTCGGAGACCAGGCGGTGCACCTGGTCTCCCACCGCGACCCACACCGCCACGCCCTCGACGGGCGCGGAGATGAAGGCCCGCCAGCCGCGCAGCGCCGTCAGCGCCCGCTCCTTGAGCTGGTCGCGGTCCAGCGGGCCGACCCAGTCGCGCAGCGCCACCGGGTCGTACGGGCCCTCGGGCACCGGCGAGCCGTCCCCGCCCGCGTCCTGCTCGGGCGGCCGGGTGGCCAGCACGCGCCCGAGCACGCGCACCCAGCCCTCACCGCCGTAGGAGGCGTACCCGAGCACCCGCGGCGTCCAGCCGCGGCGGCGCAGGTGGGTGGCGAGGAGCTTGTTGAGGCGGTCCTCCACGCGCGCGGCCGTGTGGCGGACGCGGACGTGCTCGGCGCGGTGCTCGGCCGGGGGCTGGGCGGCGGGTGCCGGGCTCACGCTCAGCGAGTCTGCCAGCCCGCCGCCGGGCTCACCCCTCGCCGCCGCCCATCCTCGCCAGCCGGCGGCGCTGGGCGGCCAGGTAGGGCCGGGCGCGGCGCTGGCCGCCGCGGTCGCCCACCGCCCCGTCCAGGGCGTCCAGCGCCGCGCGCACGGCAGCGGCGTCGGGGTGCCAGCCCCGCCGCTCGCACTCGGCGAACCAGTCGGCCGGGGTGGTGTGCCCGCGCTGGCCGTTGCAGCGCGAGCAGGCCGCCACCTCGTTCTCCGGCCAGCTGGGACCGCCCTTGACGCGCGGCACGAGGTGGTCGGTGGTGGCCGCCACCAGCGGCCCGAAGTCGCGGCCGCACCACAGGCACCGCCCGTGCTGGCGGGCCACCGCGAGCGCGAGCCGCTCGGCGCGGCCCGCCTGGTGGTGGCCCGCCGGGTGGTCGCCCGCCGGGTGGTGGCCCGCCGGGTGGTGGCCGGGCCCGGGGGCGCCCCGCCCGGTCGCTGCTCGCACGCGGGGTCCTTACCCGGCGGGGGTCGGCCCACGCAGCGGCAGGCGGTGCAGGACGACGTCGCGCAGCACGCCCGGCTGCCGGGCGTCGGCCACGGCGGTGAGGTAGGTGCAGGCGGGCTGGCGGCGCCGGTCGGTGGGCGAGCCGGGGTTGAGCAGCCTCATCGCCCTGCCGTCGGGGCGCTGGGCGGTGCTGTCCCAGGGGATGTGGCTGTGGCCGAAGACGAGGACGTCGACGTCGGGGAAGGCGGCCGCGCAGCGCCGCTCGCGCCCGCCGGCGGCTCCGGTCTCGTGGACGACGGCCAGCCGCAGCCCCTCGACGTCGGCGCGGGCCACCTCGGGCAGCCGGGCGTGCAGCGCGGGACCGTCGTTGTTGCCGGCCACCCCCAGCAGGCGGGCCCCGGCGGCGGCGCAGCGGGCCTGCAGGTCGTCCAGGACGGCCTCGCCCACCCAGTCCCCGGCGTGCACGACGAGGTCGGCGGCGTCCACGGCGGCGAGCACCTGCTCGGGCAGGGCGCGGGCGCGCACGGGCACGTGGGTGTCGGCGAGCAGCAGCAGACGGGTGGGCACCCGCCATCCTGGCCCCGCCGGCGGTGGGGGGCGCGTCCGGACGGTGCGGCAGGATGGACGCCCGTGACCGCCAGCACCGCGAGCGCGACCCGCGCCGGATCCCGGGGCGCCGCGTCGGCGCTCCTCCTGGAGAACATCCACCCGCTCGCCGTCGACGTGCTCGGCAGGGCCGGGGTGCCGGTGCAGCAGCGCCCCGGTGCGCTGTCCGAGGCCGAGCTGGTCGCGGCCCTGCCCGGGGTCACCCTCCTGGGCATCCGGTCCACCACGCACGTCACGGAGGCCGTCCTGGACGCCGCGCCCGACCTGGAGGCCATCGGCGCCTTCTGCATCGGCACCAACCAGATCGACCTCGAGGCCGCCGCCGCCCGCGGCGTCGCGGTGTTCAACGCCCCGTTCTCCAACACGCGCTCGGTGGTGGAGCTGGTCATCGCCGAGGTGATCGCGCTGACGCGCCAGCTGACGGTGTTCGACTCCGCGCTGCACGCCGGGGTGTGGCAGAAGTCGGCGGCCGGCTCCCACGAGGTGCGCGGGCGGACGCTGGGGATCATCGGCTACGGCAACATCGGCAGCCAGCTGTCGGTGGTGGCCGAGGCGCTCGGCATGCGGGTGGTCTTCTACGACACCGCGGAGAAGCTGGCCATGGGCAACGCCGTGCGCCTGTCGAGCATGGAGGAGGTGCTCGCGCTCGCCGACGTCGTGACCCTGCACGTGGACGGCCGCGCCGGGAACGGCGGCCTGTTCGGCGCCGACCAGTTCGCGGCCATGAAGCCGGGGGCCATCTTCCTCAACCTCTCCCGCGGCTTCGTGGTGGACCACGGCGCGCTGCGCGACCACCTGGTCTCCGGCCACCTGGCCGGCGCCGCCGTCGACGTCTTCGCCAACGAGCCCCGGCGCAACGGCGACCCCTTCGACTCCCGCCTGCGGGGGCTCCCGAACACGATCCTGACCCCGCACGTGGGGGGCTCGACCGAGGAGGCGCAGGAGGACATCGGCAGGTTCGTGGCCGGCAAGCTGCGCGACTACGCAGCGCACGGCAGCACCTCGCTGGCGGTCAACCTGCCCCAGGTCATCACCGACGCAGGCCACGGCACCCGGCTGGGGCACCTGCACCAGAACGTGCCCGGCGTGCTCGCCACCGTGAACTCGGTGCTGGCCCGGCACGGCGTGAACATCGTCGGGCAGTCGCTGACCACGCGGGGGCAGCTGGGCTACGTGGTCACCGACGTGGCCAGCCGCGTCGAGCAGGCCGTGCTGGCCGAGCTGGAGGCCATGCCGGAGACGGTGCGCCTGCGCGTGCTCAGCTGACACCGGTTCCCGCCCGACGCCCGGCCGGGGACGGCGAGGGCCCGTGCGCTCCCAGCGCACGGGCCTTTCGCCACCCACCGCCGCGGAGGCGGCGCGGAGGTCAGACGCGGACGCGGCGCGGGTTGGCCAGCGGCGTCCAGTCGGGCTGCTGCTCGACCGGGTGCTCGTCGGTGCGCGCGTCGTCGGTGGGGGTGGTGGCGGCGGTGCTCGGTGCCATGTCGTGCCTCCGGGTCTCGGGTGGGCCAGCGGCGCAGGGTGGTCTCGGGCGGTGGGCCGGCGGTTCTCGCCGGGCTCCACCGGTCCGCGGTGGTGCTGGAGCCAGCACAGCGCCGGTGGTGCAGGAGTTGTTCCCCGGCCCTGTCGGCGTGCCTGGCAGGTCACCCATGGTCACCGCGAACGCCGGTGGGCGCCACCCCCGCGGGCGCGATCGGGCCCTCAGGCTGCTGCATCGTGACGGACGCCACAGGACAGCGGTGACATCCGGTGACTCACGGTGACGACCCGGTGACGACGACGCACCGGTCGCGGTGGGCCTGCGCGCCGGAGGGCCGATCGCAGGGCATGCTCTCGACGTGGCGCGATCATCGGTCGGGGGCCCGGCCGGAGCGCCGGTGCCGCACGGGGTGCTGTCGACCCGCGGGGTCCGCCGCCCGCGGCCCGGGCGCCTCGTGGCCGCGGCGGCCGCGCTGCTGGTGGCGCTCGGGGGCCTGGCCGGTACTGCGGTCGGGGCGGCCCGGCCCGCCAGCGCGGGCACCGGCAGCCCCAGCCCCAGCCCCAGCGCGAGCGGCAGCTCCCCGGACGGCGTCCGCGAGGAGGTGCTCTCCGTGCCCGTGGGTGCTGAGACCGGCGGGGAGCAGGTGGCGCTCGACGCGACGCTGTACGCGCCGGACGACGCCGGCCGCACCTCCCCGGTGCCGGCGGTGGTGCTGGCCCACGGCTTCGGGGGCTCCAAGACCGACCTGACGGGTCAGGCGAGGGCGCTGGCGGCGGAGGGCTACGCCGCGCTGGCGTACACGGCCCGCGGCTTCGGCGCCTCCGGCGGCGCCGTGCACCTGGACGACCCCGACTACGAGGTCGCGGACGCCCGCGCCCTGGTCGACCTGCTCGCCCAGCGCCCGGAGGTGGCCCTGGACGCCCCGGGCGACCCGCGCGTCGGCGTGGCGGGCGCCTCCTACGGGGGCGCCGTGGGGCTGCTGCTCGCCGGGACCGACCCGCGCGTGGACGCCGTCGCCTCGGGCATCACGTGGTCCGACCTGTCCACCGCCCTCGACCCGCAGGCGGCGCAGGGGCAGGCCGGCGGCGTCTTCAAGGCCGGGTGGGCCTCGCAGCTGCTGACGAGCCTCACCGGCAGCGCCCTGGCCGGCGCGGCACCGGCCGGTGGTGCGGGCGCGGGTGCGGCGGGCGCTGGCCTGGACGCCTCTGCCGCTGCCTGCGGGCGCCTGGCCCCGGACCTGTGCCGCGGCTACCTGCAGGCGGCCGAGACCGGCGTCGTGCCCGACGCCCTGCGCGAGCAGCTCGCGCGCTCCGCGCCGGCCGCGGTGCTGGCCGGCAGCCGCGCCGCCGTCCTCCTGGTGCAGGGGGAGGGCGACTCCCTGTTCGGCCTGGGAGACTCCCTGGCCAACGCCGAGGCGGCGCGGCGCTCCGGCGCCCCGGTGGCGGTGGCCTGGGTGGGCGGCGGCCACGACGGCGGCTTCGACGGCGCGGCCTTCGAGGACCGGGCGTCGGCGTGGTTCGGCGAGCACCTGCGCGACGGGCCGGCGGACCCGGGCGCGGGCTCCGGGGAGCAGGCTGCGCCGACGCCGCCCTTCTCGGTGGCCGTCCCGCGCCAGAGCCTCTTCGGCGGTCAGGGTGGCGGGCAGGGCGGCGGCCAGAGCGGTCAGGCAGGCGGCGGTGCCGCGCCGGAGGAGCGCACGCTGGAGTCGGTGCCGCCGCTCACGGGCACCGCGCAGCGGCTCGCACTCGCCCCGGCGCCGCTCCCCGGCCAGCAGGGACAGCCGGACCAGCAGGACCAGCCGGCGGGTCCGGCGCTGGTCCTCTCCCCCGCCGGTGGGCGCCCGGCGGCGATGACCGCGCTGCCGGGCATCGGCGACGTCGCCTCCCTGGTCGGCCTGGCAGCCGGTGGCGGCTTCAGCACGGCGGTGCTGCCCGGCCAGGCCGCCGTCTTCGAGACCGAGCCGCTCGAGCAGCCGCTGACGCTGCTGGGCGCCTCGCAGGTGCGGCTCTCGGTCACCTCGAACACCGACGACGCGGTGCTCTTCGCCTCGCTGTCCGACGTCAGCCCCGACGGCAGCACCGCGCTGCCCTCCGGCCTGGTCGCACCGCTGCGGGTGTCCACCGCCCCCGGCCGGCCCACCACCGTCGACGTGGTGCTGCCCGCGGTGGTCCGCGACGTCGCCGCAGGCCACCGCCTGCGCCTGGTGGTGGCCACCACCGACTCCGCCTACGCCGTGCCCACCGACCCCCGCGTCTACGCCGTCGCGCTGGCCGGTGACCAGCAGCTGGCGGTGGCGGCGGCTCCCGCCTCGGCCAGCGAGCCCTCCGGGGACTCCCTGGACGTGCCCTGGGCGCACGTGCTCGCCCTGGCCGGCGTGGTGCTGGCGGTGCTCGCGCTCGCGCTGGTGGACGCCGCCCGCCGTCGTCGTCGAGCCGGCGCCGCCGGCGCTGCCGGGCACGAGGCCCCGGCGCAGGCGCCGGAGGGTCCCGAGGACGACGTGGTGCTGCGGGTGCGGGACCTGGAGAAGGTCTACGGGGACGGGTTCCGCGCCGTCGACGGGGTGTCCTTCACGGTCCGCCGCGGGCAGGTGGTCGGCCTGCTGGGTCCCAACGGCGCCGGCAAGACCACCACGCTGCGCATGCTCATGGGGCTGCTGCGGCCCACCGCCGGGTCGCTGGAGGTGCTGGGGCAGCGGGTGCGGCCCGGCTCGCCGGTGCTGGCGAGGGTCGGGGCGCTCGTGGAGGGGCCCGGCTTCCTGCCGCACCTGTCGGGGATGGCCAACCTGCGGCTGTTCTGGGCCTCCACGGGGCGCCCGGAGGCCGACGCGCGCTTCGAGGAGGCCCTGGAGGTGGCCGGGCTCGGCGACGCCGTGCACCGGCGCGTGCGCGGCTACAGCCAGGGCATGCGGCAGCGCCTCGGCATCGCGCAGGCCATGCTGGGGTTCCCCGACCTCCTCGTGCTCGACGAGCCGACCAACGGCCTGGACCCGCCGCAGATCACCGCCATGCGCCAGGTGCTGCGCGACTACGCCGCGACCGGCCGCACCGTGCTGGTCTCCTCCCACCTGCTCTCGGAGGTGGAGGCCACCTGCAGCCACGCGGTGGTCATGGCGCGCGGGAAGGTGCTGGCCGCGGGGTCGGTGGCGGAGCTGGTGGCCGGCTCCGGCGAGGTGCTCATCAGCGTGGGCGAAGGGCAGGTGGACCGGGCCGTGACCGTGCTGGGGCGGGCGCTGGGGCGCGACGACGACGGCGGCCGGGTGCTCGGCGTGCGCGACGGCGGGGTGCTCGTGGCCCCGGGGGCGTCCGGGACGGGCGGGCTGGTCGCCGCGCTCGTGGAGGACGGCGTGCGGGTGGACCTCGTGGTGCCCCAGCGGCACCTGGAGGAGGTCTTCCTCGAGCTGGTGGCAGCCCCGTGAGCGCCGCCGCGCCGGACCGGGCCGCGGGGCGGGCGCTGCCGCTGCGCGTCGAGGTGGCCCGCCAGCTCTCGCGCCGCCGCACCCGCTGGGTGGGGGTGCTCGTGGTGGCCCTGCCGCTGCTGCTCGTGGGCGCCTTCGCCCTGGGCGGCGAGGACGACGGCGGCACGTCCTTCGTCGACCTGGCCACCTCCAGCGCCGTCAACTTCGCGGTGTTCGCGCTGCTGGCGGCCTCGGGCTTCCTCTTCGTCGTCCTGGTCGCGCTCTTCGCGGGCGACACGGTGGCGGCCGAGGCCAGCTGGTCCTCGCTGCGCTATCTGCTGGCCGCGCCCGTGGGCCGCCGCCGGCTGCTCGCGGTGAAGGCGGTGGTCGCGGCCGTGTCCTCGACCCTGGGGATCGTGGCGTTCATCGCCGTGTGCCTGCTGGTGGGCGCGGTGGCCTACGGGTGGGGGCCGCTGACCAGCCCGCTGGGCGACGCGCTCGGCGCCGGGCAGGCGCTGGGACGGCTGGGGATGGCGACGGCGTACGTCGTCGTCCAGCTGACCTGGGTGGGGGCGCTGGCGTTCTGGCTGGGCACCCGCACCGACGCCCCGCTGGGCGCGGTGGGCGGGGCGGTGCTGGCCAACATCCTCTCGGCGATCCTCGCCTCCATCACCGCGCTGGGCGACCTGCGCGCCTGGCTGCCCACCTACGACGCCGGTGCGTGGACGGCGCTGCTGCAGCCCGCGGTGGTGTGGGACGACCTGGTCCGCGGGCTGGCGACCTCGCTCGTGCTCACGGTGGTCTTCGGGGTGCTCGCGGTCATCGGCTTCGAGCGCAAGGACGTCACCAGCTGACCTCCCCTGCAGGGGACCACCCCTGCGAGCCCCCAACCCCGTGACGATCAAGGGGCTCCGCGCCACCACCGGCGCACGGAGTCCGTGGACGTGGCGCTCAGGTGCGTGATCGTGGTCGTGGTGGGGGCGGCTGGGGAGCCTGACGTCCGGTGGGCAGGCTGAGTCCCGGGTCCGGGCCGGGAAGCGGACCCCAGGCTCCCCACCGGACGTGAGGCTGCCCACGGGACGGAGCGGCCGTGGCGCAGGCTTCCTTGATCGTCGCAGGTCAGGGAGGGGGCGCCGTTGCCGCGCAGGCGCACGCGTGGTCTGCTGTGGCGTGGCCATCGACGAGGGGCGTCGGGCGAGCGCGAGGACGCGGTCGCTCGGACAGCGCGTGACCGGGCTGTGGCCCGTGCTGCGCCAGGTGACGGGCAGCGACAAGACCGCCCACGGCGCAGCGGTCCGCACCGCGCGCACTGACGCGATCACCGCCCGCACCGAGACCGCCGACCGCGTGGTCAAGAGCGTGTGCCCGTTCTGCGCCGTCGGCTGCGGCCAGGACGTGTACGTCAAGGACGAGAAGGTCGTCCAGATCGAGGGAGACCCCGACTCCCCCATCAGCCGCGGCCGCCTGTGCCCCAAGGGCAGCGCCAGCAAGTCGCTGGTCACCTCCCCCACGCGCGTCACCACGGTGCGCTACCGGCGCCCGGGAGGCACCGACTGGGAGGACCTGCCGCTGCCGACGGCGATGGAGATGATCGCCGACCGGGTGCTCGAGGCGCGCCGCGCCGGGTGGCAGGACGTCGACGACCGCGGGCGCACGGTCCGCCGCACGATGGGCTTCGCGAGCCTGGGCGGCGCCACGCTCGACAACGAAGAGAACTACCTGATGAAGAAGCTGTACACCGCCCTGGGCGCTGTGCAGATCGAGAACCAGGCCCGCATATGACACTCCTCCACGGTCCCCGGTCTGGGGACCTCGTTCGGGCGCGGAGGGGCCACGACCTTCCTGCAGGACCTGGTCAAGGCTGACTGCATCCTCATCCAGGGCAGCAACATGGCCGAAGCGCACCCGGTGGGCTTCCAGTGGGTGATGGAGGCCAAGCGGCGCGGCGCGAAGATCATCCACGTCGACCCGCGGTTCACGCGGACCTCGGCCGTGGCCGACCTGCACGTGCCGCTGCGCGCGGGCACGGACATCGCCTTCCTCGGCGGCCTGGTCAACCACGTGCTGAGCAACGACGCCTACTTCCACGACTACGTGGTGGCGTACACCAACGCCGCCGCGATCGTCGGGGAGGACTACCGCGACACTGAAGACCCAGCGGACCCCTCGGACAGCGCTGACGGCTCGTCCACCGACCCCACCGGCCTGTTCTCCGGCTGGGACGAGGAGTCCCGCAGCTACGACCCCTCGACCTGGGCCTACGAGGACGCCACCGACGAGGCCGCCGCCGGTGACCGCAGCAGCACCAGCGGCGGCGACAGCGGCGACGACGCCACCAGCGACGGCGGCACCCAGGGCGGACAGACCCACAAGGCCACCGCCGGCGGCGACGCCTACGGCAGCGGCGGCGCGACGATCGGCTCCAAGCCGCGGCGCGACGAGACGCTGCAGCACCCGCGCACGGTCTTCCAGATCCTCAAGCGGCACTTCGCCCGCTACACCCCGGAGATGGTCGAGCGGATCTGCGGCACCCCGCAGGACGCCTTCCTGCAGGTCGCCGAGGCGCTGGTGGCCAACAGCGGCCGCGAGCGCACCACCGCGCTGGCCTACGCGGTGGGCTGGACCCACCACTCCCAGGGCGCGCAGTACATCCGCACCTCGGCGATCCTGCAGACGCTGCTGGGCAACATCGGGCGCCCCGGCGGCGGCATCCTGGCGCTGCGCGGGCACGCGAGCATCCAGGGCTCCACCGACATCCCGACGCTGTTCAACCTGTGGTCGGGCTACCTGCCCATGCCCAAGGCGGGCCAGGACGACGTCGACTCCTACGTCGGCGCCTCCGAGGACCTCGCCGGGTTCTGGGGCAACATGCGCGACTACACGGTCAGCCTGCTGAAGTCCTGGTGGGGCGACGCGGCGCAGCCGGAGAACGACTTCGCCTTCGAGTACATGCCCCGCATCTCCGGCGACCACGGCACGTACCGCACGGTCATGGACATGGTCGACGGCAAGGTCGACGGCTACTTCCTGCTCGGGCAGAACCCCGCCGTCGGCTCGGCCAACGCGCGCCTGCAGCGCCTCGGCATGGCCAACCTCAAGTGGCTCGTGGTCCGCGACCTGCAGATGATCGAGTCGGCCACGTTCTGGAAGGACGGGCCGGAGATCGAGACGGGCGAGCTGCGCACGGAGGACATCGGCACCGAGGTCTTCTTCCTGCCCGCCGCCAGCCACGTCGAGAAGGCCGGCACCTTCACGCAGACGCAGCGCCTCCTGCAGTGGCGCCACCAGGCGGTGGCCCCGCCGGGCGAGGCCCGCAGCGAGCTGTGGTTCTACTGGCACCTCGGGCGCATCCTGCGCGAGAAGCTGGCGGCCTCCACCGACCCGCGCGACAGGCCCCTGCTCGACCTCACGTGGGACTACCCGCTGCACGAGGACGAGTTCGGGCCGGCCTCGGACCCCCTCAGCGCTGAGCCGGACGGCGAGGCGGTGCTGCGCGAGATCAGCGGCACCGAGACGCACGACGGGATCGACAGGGCCCTGTCGTCGTACATGGAGCTCAAGTCCGACGGGACCACCCGCTCGGGCTGCTGGATCTACTGCGGCGCCTACGCCGACGAGGTCAACCAGACCGCGCGCCGCAGGCCCGGCTCCGAGCAGGACTGGACGGCGGCGGAGTGGGGCTGGGCGTGGCCGATGAACCGGCGCCAGCTGTACAACCGCGCCTCGGCGGACCCGGAGGGCCGGCCGTGGAGCGAGCGCAAGGCGCTCGTCTGGTGGGACCCGGACGCCGACTCCGGCGCCGGTGACGGCTCGAAGGGCCGCTGGGTGGGCCACGACGTGCCCGACTTCGAGGCGACCAAGCCGCCGTCGTACGTGCCGCCGCCGGGCTCGAGGGGGCCCGCGGCCATCGCCGGGCGTGACCCGTTCATCATGCAGGCCGACGGCAAGGCGTGGCTGTTCTCGCCGTCGGGGGTGGTCGACGGCCCGCTGCCCACGCACTACGAGGGCGCCGAGTCGCCCGTGGGCAACCCGCTGCACCCCAACCGGGTGTACAACCCGGCGCGCCGGGCGTTCCCGCGGCCGGGCAACCGCGGCGTGCCGACCCGCTCGGACGTCTACCCCTTCGTGTTCACCACCTACCGGCTCACCGAGCACCACACCGCCGGCGGCATGAGCCGCACGCTGCCCTACCTGTCCGAGCTGCAGCCGGAGATGTTCATCGAGGTCTCCGCGGAGCTGGCGCGCGAGCGCGGGCTGGAGCACCAGGGGTGGGCCACCGTCGTCACGCCGCGCAGCGCGATCGAGGCGCGCGTGCTCGTCACGCCGCGCATCCGCCCGCTGCGGCTGCCCGGGGGCGGGGAGGACGGCGGCCAGGTGCAGGTGGTCCACCAGGTCGGCATCCCGTGGCACTGGGGGCCCAACGGCATCAGCCGCGGCGACGCGGCCAACGAGCTGGTGGAGATCCTGCTCGACCCCAACACGCACATCCAGGACAAGGTCGGCGCGTGCGACGTCCTCCCCGGACGCCGGCCCCGGGGGCCGGCCCTGGTGGAGTTCGTGGCCCAGCGCCGCGCCGCGGCCGGGCTCCCCACCGACGACGACGTGCCCTCCCCGCGCGGGGGCGCCGAGCTGGACGCCGACGCCTCCGAGGTCACAGACGGGCGGAACACCCCATGACGAGCACCACCCCGCGCTCCACCGGCGAGGCCTACGACCCGGCGTCGCACTCCGGCTACGGCGAGGACCACCCGCCGCGGATGGGCTTCTTCACCGACACCTCCGTCTGCATCGGCTGCAAGGCCTGCGAGGTGGCGTGCAAGGAGTGGAACGAGGTCCCCGCCACCGGCGAGATGGACCTCACGGGGTGGTCCTACGACAACTCCTCGATGCTCGGTGCCAGCACGTGGCGCCACGTCGCCTTCGTCGAGCAGGCTGCCCCGGCGCCCGCCGAGCCGCAGAACGCGAAGCCCGCGGTCAGCCTGGGCATGCCGAGCCTGCGCCCGGAGGGCTTCCTCGAGCCGGAGGTGACGCGCCCGCCGCACGAGGACGCCGGCGCGCAGGGGCCCTCGGGCTCCATCGAGGGCGTGCGCTGGCTCATGAGCTCGGACGTGTGCAAGCACTGCACGCACGCGGCCTGCCTGGACGTGTGCCCGACGGGCGCGCTCTTCCGCACCGAGTTCGGCACCGTGGTGGTCCAGGACGACGTCTGCAACGGCTGCGGCTACTGCGTCTCGGCCTGCCCCTACGGCGTCATCGGCAAGCGCGAGTCGACCGGGCGCGCCCACAAGTGCACGCTCTGCTACGACCGCATCGGCGCTGACAAGCAGCCCGCCTGCGCCACCGCGTGCCCGACGGAGTCGATCCAGTACGGGCCGCTGGAGGAGCTGCGCGAGCGCGCCGACGCCCGCCTGGCCGAGCTGCAGGCCGCGGGCGAGCCGAAGGCCCAGCTGTACGGCCGCGACCCCGGTGACGGGGTCGGCGGGGACGGCGCGTTCTTCCTGCTCCTGGACGACCCGGAGGTCTACGGACTGCCGCCGGACCCGAAGGTCACCACCAGCGCGCTGCCCTCGATGTGGCGGCACGCGGCAGCGGCGGCGGGCGCGCTGTTCGCCGTCGTCGGCCTGGCCTTCGCGGGCAGGCGCTGATGGCGCGCGACGGGCGTCGCGGCCAGGGCCGCACCCGCGGGGAGCAGCTGCCGGGGCCCACCGAGGCGCCCAGCGAGCAGGGCGCTCCCCGCGCGACCGCCCGCGGCGTGGGTGACCGGCCGCGCCGGCGGCGGGGCGCGGAGAGCGTCGTCGTCCCCGACGCGGAGTTCCAGTCCTACTACGGCCGGCAGGTCATCCACACCCCCGTGTGGGAGGTGCCGCAGGTGCCGGGCTACCTCTACCTGGGCGGCATGAGCGGCGCCGCCTCGGTGATGGGCGCGCTGGCCGACGCCACCGGGCGCCCCGCCCTGGCGAAGGTCGGGCGCCTGGCGGCCTCGGGCGGGTCGGTCGTGTCCGTCGTCCTGCTCATCGACGACCTCGGGGTGCCGACGCGCTTCCTCAACATGCTGCGGGTGGTCAAGTGGACCTCGCCGCTGAGCGTCGGCTCGTGGATCCTCATGCCGTTCTCCACCGGGGCCGGCCTGGCCGCGGTGCACGAGCTGTCGGGCGTCGTGCTGCCGCTGGTGCACCGGGTCGCCGGGGCGAGGCTCGGGCACCTCGCCGAGGTGCTGCTGCCCGTGCTCGGCCGCGTCGGCGGTGTCGGCTCCGCCGTCTTCGGGCCGCCGCTGGCCACCTACACCGCCGTCCTCATCGCCGACACCGCCGTGCCCGCCTGGCACTCGGTCTACCCCGAGCTGCCCTTCGTCTTCGCCGCCTCGGGCGCCGCGAGCGCCGGGGGGATCGGCATGGTGGCCGCTCCGCTGGAGCAGGCGGGACCGGCGCGGCGCATGGGCGTGGCCGGTGCGGTGGCGGAGCTGGCCCTGAGCCACCGCATGGAGCACCGGGTCGGGATGATCGGCGAGGCCTACCGCACCGGCCGGGCCGGGGTGCTGCTGCGCCTGAGCCGCATCGCCATGGCCGGCGGAGCCGCCGGTGCGCTGGCCAGCGACCTGCCCGTGTGGCCTCGCACACCCCGGGCGCAGCGGGCGCGCAAGGTCGTCTCGGTGGTGGCGGGGTCCCTGCTCAACGCAGGCGCCGCCCTGACCCGCTTCGGGGTGTACGAGGCGGGCATGATCTCGGCGAGGGACCCCAAGTACACGGTGGTGCCCCAGCGCGAGCGCCTCGACGCGCGCCGCGAGGGCCGGCAGCCCGACGCCCACCTCGCGCCGGAGACGGCCCCTTGAGCTGAGCCTGACGGGAGCCTGCGGGGCTGCGGCTGCCGCCGAGCATCCGACCGCCCGAGGGGTAGTGGTCTTGGGATCGCGGGGTAGAGGACCTCTGACCGTGACCGATCTGCCCCACGGAGGTCTCCTGTGGCTCGCAACACCTTCTCCCGCTCGCTGCACGACGTCGGCCTGGCCGCCTGGTTCGGCGGGACGCTCGCCAACGCCGTCGCCCTGAACGCGGCCGCGGGTGAGGCCGACGAGAAGGACGCCGGCCGCGTCACCAACGCCGGCTGGAACCGGTGGACGCCCGTCAACGCCGTGGCCATCGGGGCCCACCTCGTCGGCTCCGTGGGCCAGCTGGCCGGCAACTCCGGCCGCCTGGCCGCCCAGCCCGGGGTGAAGGCGATGTCCACGGTCAAGACCGTGGTCACCGTCGCCGCGCTCGGCGCCACCGCCTACTCGCGGGCGCTGGGCAAGGTCGTGGACGCCGCTGGTGACCCGCGCGTCAAGGGCGGCACCAAGTCCTCCAAGAACACCCCCGCGGAGGTGAGCTCCGCGCAGGGCAAGCTCGACCTCATGCAGTGGGTCATCCCGGCCCTCACGGGCACGCTCGTGGTGATCAGCTCCTTCGCCGGCGAGCAGCAGCGCGCCTCGGAGGTGCTGCCCGGCGTCACCGGCGCCGGCCACCGCAGCTGACCCGCGTCCCGCGCGAGCGCCAGCTCCTCCAGGCCGGTTCCGGCCTGGAGGACCTGGCGCTCCGGGTGGGGGTCAGCGCACGACGACGACCGCGCCGTCGGGGCGGCGCGGGACCAGCTCCCCGACCAGCGCCGACCCGGGCACGGACCCGGTGAGGTCGGCGGCGACGAGCAGACCGCCGGAGGTCTGCGCGTCGGCGAGCAGCAGCAGCTCGTCGTCGCCGACCCGGGCGTCCAGGTGCGGCTGCACCCACGCGAGGTTGCGCCGCGAGCCGCCCGGCACGTAGCCGTCGGCGAAGGACCGCCGCACCCCCGCCAGGTACGGCACCGCGGCTGCGTCGACGACGGCGGTGACGCCGCTGGCGCGCGCCATCTTGTACAGGTGGCCCAGCAGCCCGAAGCCCGTGACGTCGGTGGCGGCACGCGCCCCCGCGGCGAGCGCCGCGCGGGAGGCGTCCCGGTTCAGGGTGGTCATCGCGGCCACCGCCTCCTCGAAGACCTCCCCGGTCGCCTTGTGGCGGTTGTTGAGCACCCCGAGCCCGAGCGGCTTGGTCAGCGTCAGCGGCTGCCCGGCCTCGGCGGCGTCGTTGCGCAGCACGCGGGCGGGGTCGGCCAGGCCCGTCACCGCCATGCCGTACTTGGGCTCGGGGTCGTCCACCGAGTGCCCTCCGGCCACGAAGCAGCCCGCGGCGCGCGCCACGTCGAGCCCGCCGCGCAGCACCTCCGCCGCCAGCTCCACCGGCAGCTGGTGCTCCCCGGTGCGCGGCCAGCACAGCAGGTTCAGCGCCACCAGCGGGTCCGCGCCCATGGCGTAGACGTCGGAGAGGGCGTTGGTGGCCGCGATGCGGCCCCAGTCGTAGGCGTCGTCGACCACGGGCGTGAAGAAGTCGGTGGTGGACACCACCGCCTGGCCACCAGCCGTCGAGGAGGGCAGGACGACGACGGCCGCGTCGTCGCCGTCGTCCAGCCCGACGAGCAGCTCCGCCCCCTCGACGGCGGGTGTGCGCGGCTGGCCGCCGACCAGGGCGGCCACGGCGGCCTCGAGCTCCCCGGGCGGGATCTTGCAGGCGCACCCCCCGCCGTGGGCGTAGCTGGTCAGCCGGCGGGTGGCCGCCGGCGTCGACGGTGCAGGAGCGCTCACCCCCGCAGGCTAGGCACCCCGGCCCTGGCCTAGCCTGCTGGGACGGCGCCGCACCGCCCCCGGGCGGGACGTGCGCCGGGGAGGCGTCTGCTCACCTGGTGGGAGTCGCGGCCTTCAAAGCCGACGAGACCGAGCACCTCGGTCTGGCGGGTTCGATCCCCGTCCGCCTCCGCTCGACCGGCCGGTCCCGGCGCCGCTAGCGTCGTGCCGTGCTCATCGCCGAGGACCTCGCCCTGCTGCTCCTGGACGACGCGAAGGGCACCTGGCTGCTCGACTCCTCCCACCGCGGCCCCGTGCTCGCCGGCGCGGTCCTCACCGAGCTGGTGCTCGCCGGCCGCCTGCGGCCCGAGCCCGGCGCCGACGGCCGTGAGCCCGGCCCGAAGGCGAAGCTCGTGGTCGTCGACGACGCCCCGCTGGGCGACCCGGTGCTCGACGCCGCGCTGGCGCGGATCGGGGCACGGCGCCCCAGCCGCGCCGACGCCCTGCTGGGGCCGGTGGCGAAGGGCCTGGAGCCCGAGCTGGTGAGCCGGCTGGTGGCGGCGGGCGCCGTCACACCGCGCCAGGAGAAGGTGCTGCTGGTCTTCTCGCGCACCACCCACCCCGCGGCCGACCCGAGCGCCGAGCGCTCCGTGCGCGACAGGGTGGCCAGCGCCCTGCGCGGCGGGCGCGCCGACGACGAGCGCACCGCGGCGCTGGTCGCGCTGCTCAGCGTCTCGAAGGTCCTGCCGAAGGTGGTCGACCCGGCGTCGGTGGGGCTGGACCGGAAGGGCCTGGAGGCCGCCGGGAAGGCCGTCGCCGCGGACGACCGGATCGCCGGGAGCGTCAAGCACGCACTGGCCTCGGTGGACGCCGCCGTCATGGTCGCGGTCATGGTGCCGGTCTTCGTCGCCGGCTCCAGCTGAGCGGTCAGGCCGCGGGCGGCTGCCGGGGACCGGGCAGGTCGATGCGCCGCACCACGCCCACCATCCGCAGCGCGAAGCACAGCCCCGCGGCGACCACCGCCCACACCGAGCCGATGCCGACGACGTCGGTGTGGGTCACCTGGGCGCTCAGGACGACGACGGTGGCGCCCAGCAGCGCCGGCACGGCGTACAGGCCCGAGCTGAGCACCTGCGGCGACCTGCCGGTCAGCACGTCGCGCAGCGTCCCGCCGCCGATGGCCGTCAGGCCGCCGAGCAGCACCGACTGCACCGGCCCGAGCCCCGCCGCGAGCGCCGTGCCGGCGCCGGTGACGGCGAACAGCGACAGGCCCGCGGCGTCCAGCACGGTGAGGCTGCGGGCCACGCGGCGCCGGCCCATGCGGTAGCCGAACAGGCACACCAGCACGCCGCCGGTGGCGGCGACGGCGAGGTAGCGCCAGTCGGAGAACGTGGCCGGGGGGACCCTGCCGATGAGCAGGTCGCGCATGATGCCGCCGCCGAGGGCGGTGATGACCCCCAGGGTCACGACGCCGACGACGTCGAGCCGTGCGGTGCGCGAGGCCGTCAGCGCGCCGTCGACGGCGAAGGCGAGCACGCCGACGAGGTCGAGCACGAGCAGCAGGGTCGATCCGGGCACCGGGTCATCGTGGGCCATGCCCGTCAGCTCGGCGGGCGGGGACGCGGGGTCGGGAGCACGCTGCTGCGCGTGAGCACCCCTGGCCCAGCCGGCGCGGCGCCCGACGGGTCACCGGTCCCTGCGGTGCCGGCCGCGCAGCCCGCAGGGCGCGCACTGCGCGCAGGGTCCGGAGCGGCCCTGGTCGTGGGGGCCTCGAGCGCCATCGGCGCCGCGATCGCGCAGGGGCTGGCCGCCCGGGGCCACCACGTGCACCTGTGGGGCCGCGACCCCGACCGGCTCGCCCGCGCCGCCCACGAGGTGGCTGCCGGCGCGGCGGCGGGAGCGGCGGTGAGCAGCGACGTCGTCGACGTGCGGGACCGCCGGGCCGTCGCCGAGGCGGCGCAGCGGTGCCCGGAGCCGCTGCGGGTGCTCGTCTACGCCGCCGGCGTCTTCGACTGGGCCGACGCCGTGGACGCCGACGCCGACCGGTGGGAGGAGGTGCTGGACGTGACCGGCGTCCCGGCGGCGCAGACCACCCGCACCCTGCTGCCGCACCTGCTGCGCGGCGCGCCGAGCACCGCGGTGCTCATCGGCTCGGGCGCGGCCGTCACCGCCTACCCCCACAACGCCGCCTACGTGGCCGCCAAGCACCTGCTCGCCGGCCTGGCCGGGTCCCTGGGAGCGGAGCTGCGCGGCCGCGGGGTGCGCGTCAGCCTGGTCAACCCCGGCATGGTGGCCGCGGGCGCCTCGCTGGACAGCCCCGTGGGGCGCCGCTCCCCCGGCTCGCTGCTGCAGGCGCAGGACGTCGCCGACGTCGTCCTGCAGGTGGTGAGCGCCCCGGCGCGCGTGTGGGTCAGCCGGGTGGACCTGCAGCCCACCGCCGACCCGTCGGCCTAGTGGTCAGCGCCGGCCGCCGGGACGGCCGCCGGCGCCGGGCGCGGGCGCCACCACCCTGGGGCGCAGGTGCTCGTAGACCACGGAGGTGCGCACGTCGGCCACCTCGGGGCGCTCGGTGAGCCTGTCGATGACGAAGGCGTACAGGGCCTCGTTGTCCGGCACGGCCAGGTGCAGCAGGAAGTCCTCCGTGCCGCTGGTCACGAAGACCCCGACCACCTCCGGCAGGGCCGCGGCCCAGCTGCGGAACCCCTCGATGCGCGCCCGCGACGGCGGGCGGATCCGCACCCCGATGAGCGCCGGCACCGGGCGCCCGATCGCCGCGAGGTCGACGTCGAGGGTGGCCCCGCGGATCACCCCGCGCTCGCGCAGCGCCCTGGTGCGGTCCAGCGCCGTGGTGGGCGAGACCCCGACCGCGGCGGCGACGTCGCGGTTGGTCCGCCGTGCGTCCGCCTGCAGGGCGGCCAGGATCGCCGCATCAAGTCCGTCGAGGTCCCGCACAGCGGCACGCTAGCCGGACGTCGTGCGGAGGCGCTCGACAACCGCTGGACGTCCTGCGAACGTCCACCGCATGCCCGCACAGACGACCAGCACGAGCCACCCCGTGACCGGTCCTGCGACCGGCCCTCTCGACACCGCAGCAGCCGCGGCGCCGCGCTCGGGCGTCGGCTTCTCCCCCGAGGAGGTCGCCACCGGCGAGCCGACGCGGAGCGCGCGCCTCAAGTGGGTGGTGGTGGTCGACTCCGCCCTGCCGCCGGGGCGCGCGGTCAACGCCGCGGTCTGCGTGGCCAGCGCCACGGCCACCGCCGTCGCCGGCCTGCTGGGGCCCGACGCCGTCGACGCCGGCGGCACCACCCACCCCGGGCTGCCCTGGGCCGGGT
Organism: Quadrisphaera sp. KR29; assembly: GCF_052644995.1. NCBI lineage: Bacteria > Bacillati > Actinomycetota > Actinomycetes > Kineosporiales > Kineosporiaceae > Quadrisphaera > Quadrisphaera sp. KR29. The sequence continues at coordinate 165,390 of NZ_JBQXXG010000008.1, read as the reverse complement.
GCTCGGTGCTGGGCGCCGACGCCGGGCAGCTGCTGGCCGTGCGCGCCCGCGCCCTGCGCGCCGAGGGCGTCTTCACCGCCGACATGCCCGCCGCCGCGCAGAGCACCCGCGTCTACGACGACTACCTCGCGGAGGTGGCCCGGGCCTCCCCCGAGCAGCTGCCGCTGCTGGCGGTCAGCGTGGTCGGCCCGCGCAAGGCCGTTGACAAGGCGGTGGGGAAGCTGTCGCTGCTGCCCTGAGCCGCTGCCCTGAGCCGCTCCCCCGGACCGCCGCCGTCAGGCGGAGGTGCCGGGGCGGGCCGCGACGCCGTCGAGGTGCAGCTCGGTGGAGGCGTCGCGGTGGCTGCCGGAGGAGCCCACGTGCGCGTCGCTGATCGTGGCGCCGTTCTTCAGCACGCCGTAGAAGGCCATCGCGTGCCCGCGGCCCACGCCGTAGTCGTCCTTGAGCCAGGCCACCACCTCGGCGGCCTTCGTGGTGGGCCCGTAGCCGCGCTGGGCGGCGAGGTCGAGCAGCTGGCGCGGGGTCGCGCCGGTCTTCGCCTCGAGCGCGTCGAGGTAGGCCTGGTAGGACATCTCTCCTCCTGGTGGTCGTGCCACCAGGGTGACGCCCCACCCGGCCCGGACTCATCGCCGCCTCCCGCACGGCGGCGGAGGTGGCTGCGGGACCGCCCCCGCGGCGGGGCGCGGCGGCGGTTCCTAGGGTGGTCCGGTGGCGACAGGTCCCGACGTGCGCCGTCAGGTGCCGCGCACCGACGCGGTCCTCGACTCCCCCGACCTGGCCGCAGCCCTGGTGGACCTGGGCCGTCCGCTGGTGCGCGCGGCGGTCGGCCGGGCGCAGCAGCGCGTGCGCGAGGGGGCCCTGGACCCCGACCTCGGCGCCGTCGTGGCGTCGGTGCTGGCCGACCTGCCGCCCACCGCCTCCTCGCTGCGGCCCGTGCTCAACGCCACCGGCGTGCTGCTGCACACCAACCTCGGGCGCGCTCCGCTCTCGCGGGCCGCCGTGCAGGCGGTGGTCGACGCCGCGGGCACCACCGACGTCGAGCTGGACCTCGCCACCGGCCGCCGGGCCCGCCGCGGCCGCGGCGCGAGCGCCGCCCTGGCCGCTGCGGTGCCCGACGCCGAGGCCGTGCACGTGGTCAACAACGGCGCCGCAGCGCTGGTGCTCGCGGCCACGGCGCTGGCCGGGGGCGGGCTCGACCGCGACGTCGTGATGAGCCGCGGGGAGATGGTCGAGGTCGGTGACGGCTTCCGCCTGCACGAGCTCATCGCCTCCACCGGCGCGCGGCTGCGCGAGGTGGGCACCACCAACCGCACCACCGCCGCCGACGTCGCCGGCGCCTTCGCGGCGGCCCGCCGCGAGGGCCGCCGGGTCGGTCTGGTGATGAAGGTCCACCCCTCCAACTTCCGCGTGGAGGGGTTCACGGCAGCGCCCACCACGGCCGACCTCGCCCGGGTCTGCGCCGCCGAGGCCGAGGTCGCCGGGGAGGCGGTGCCGCTGCTGGTCGACACCGGCTCCGGCCTGCTCGCCCCCCGCCGGGACCTGCCCGACGAGCCCGACGCCGCGAGCGCCCTGCGCGCCGGCGCCGACCTCGTCACCGCCAGCGGCGACAAGCTGCTCGGCGGCCCGCAGGCCGGGCTCGTGCTGGGCCGCGCCGACCTCGTCGAGCGGCTGCGCCGCCACCCCCTCGCCCGCGCCCTGCGGGTCGACAAGCTCACCCTCGCCGCGCTGGAGGCGACGCTGGCCGGCCCGACGACCCCCGTGGTCGCCGCGCTCGAGGCCGACCTCGGGCAGCTGCGCGAGCGCGCCCGGCGCCACGCGCAGGTCGTGCGCTCCGCCGACCCCTCGGCCGACGTGGACGTGGTGGACAGCGAGGCCGTGGTGGGCGGGGGCGGCGCGCCCGGCGTCGTCCTGCCGTCGGTGGCCCTGTCCCTGCCCGCCGCCTACGCCGAGCCGCTGCGCACCCCGCGCCCGGCAGCGGCACACCCCGCGGCCGACGCGGTGGTGGCCGTGGTGGGCCGCGTCGAGGCGGGCCGCTGCCTGCTCGACCTGCGCTCGGTGGCCCCCGAGGACGACGACGCCCTCGCCACCGCCGTGCTCGACGCCGCCCGCTCGCTGACGGCCCGAGGCGCCTGAGTGCACGTCGTCGCCACCGCCGGGCACGTCGACCACGGCAAGTCAGCGCTGCTGCGCGCCCTGACCGGCACCGACCCCGACCGGCTCGCCGAGGAGCAGCGCCGCGGGATGACCACCGACCTCGGCTTCGTGCGGACCCGCCTGGCCTTCGACGGCGGTGAGGACGACGTCGCCTTCGTCGACGTCCCCGGCCACGAGCGCTTCGTGCCGACCATGCTCGCCGGCGTCGGCCAGGTGGGCGCCGTGCTGCTCGTCGTCGCCGCCGACGGCGGCTGGATGCCGCAGACCACCGAGCACCTCGACGCGCTGGCGGCCCTCGGGGTGCGGCGCGGCCTGCTGGTGCTCTCCCGCGCCGACCTCGCCGACCGCGCCCAGCGCGACGGCGTCCTCGCGCGCGCCGCGACCGAGCTCGAGGGCAGCGGCCTGGAGTGGCTCGTCCGCGTCGAGGCCAGCGCCGTCACCGGCGAGGGCCTGGCGCAGCTGCGCGCGGCCCTGGCCCGGGTGCTGGCCACCGCCCCGCGCCCGGACCCCGCCGCGCCGGTGCGCCTGTGGGTCGACCGCAGCTTCACCGTGCGCGGCGCCGGCACCGTGGTGACCGGCACGCTGGCCGCGGGCACCGTCAGCGCCGGGGACGAGCTGGCGCTGCCCGACGGCGCCCCCGTGGCCGTCCGGGGCCTGCAGAGCCTGGACGCCCCGGTCGCCTCCGCCACCGGGCCGGCGCGGGTGGCCCTCAACCTGCGCGGGGTGACGGCCGCGGCCGTGCGCCGCGGCACCGCGCTCAGCGCCCCCGGCACCACCACGACGACGACGAGCGCCGACGTCCGGCTGCTGCCCGTCCCCGGGCGCGGCGCCGCCGACGGGGACCAGCGCTGGCCCGAGCACCTCGTGCTGCACCTGGGGACGGCGGCGGTGCCCGTGCGCGTGCGCCCCCTGGGCCCGGCGTCCAGCGGTGGCAGGCACGCCCGGCTGTCCCTGGCCTCCCCGCTGCCGCTGCGCACCGGTGACCGGGGGCTGGTCCGCGACCCCGGCGGGCACCGGGTGCTGGCCGCCGCGCTCGTGCTCGACCCGGCTCCCCCGGCGCTGTCCCGCCGCGGCGCCGCCCGCGAGCGCGCAGCGGTGCTGGAGCAGGTCGCGCAGCAGGCGGTGGTGGCGGGCGACCCGGCCGGTGAGCTGGACCGCCGCGGCCAGGTGACCCGCACCCAGCTGCGGGCGCTGGGACTGGGCCGCGAGGCGGTGGACGCCCTGGCCGGCGCGCCCGGCGTGCTCGCCGACGGTGACCACCTGGTCTCCGCGGGCCTCGCCGACGCGCTGCGGGCCCGGCTGCCCGGTGAGCTGGCCGCGCACCGGCGCGAGCACCCGCTGGAGCCCGGCCCGCCGCTGGAGGTGGTGCGGCGCCGCCTCGGCCTGGCGGCGCCGGGCCTGGTGGCCCGGCTGGCGGGACCCGCGCTGGCGGTGCGGGAGGGCCGGCTGGTGGCCGGTGCCGCGCCGGCGGGCCCGGCGCTGCCGCCGGCGGTGGAGCGCGCGGTGGGCGAGGTGCTGGCCGACCTGGCCCGCGAGCCCTACGCCGCCCCGGAGGCGCACCGGCTGCGCGACCTCGGCCTGGGCCCGCGCGAGCTGGCCGCCGCGGTGCGCGCCGGGGCGCTGGAGCGGGTGGCCGAGGGCGTCTACCTGGCGGCGGGTGCGGTCCAGGCGGCGCCGCAGGTGCTCGCCGGGCAGCTGCCGGACCCCGCGGCGGCGTTCACGGCCAGCGAGGCGCGGCGGGCGCTGGGCACCTCGCGGCGCGTGGTCGTCCCGCTGCTGGAGCTTCTGGACCGGCGCGGTGCGACGCGGCGCGCGCCCGACGGCACCCGGACCCTGGCCGGGCCGGGCCTCAGCGGGCGGGCGTGACGGGTCCCTGGGCGGACCAGGGGAAGTCGATCCAGCGGTCGGTGCGCCTCCAGGAGTGCTCGGGGGTCACCACCGAGCGGGGCTTGTCGTACAGGACCGCGCTGCGGACCTCGCTGACGTGGCCGGCGCAGAAGCCGAGGACCACCTGCAGCGTGCGGCCGGAGTCGGCGACGTCGTCGACCACCAGCACGCGGCTGCCGGCGACGTCCACGGCCTGCAGCACCGGCGGCAGCACCACCGGCACGGGCAGGCGCTCGTCGACGCCGGTGTAGAACTCCACGTTCATCACGGCGGTGTTTTTGACCCCGAGGGCGTAGGCGACCGCCCCGCCGGGCACGAGGCCGCCGCGGGCCATGGCCAGCACCACCTCGGGCTCGTAGCCGCTGTCGGCCACCTGCTGGGCGAGCTCGCGCACCGCCGTCCCGAACAGCTCCCAGGTCATGACCTCGCGCGGCTGGCTCGTCACCGGCGCCACCCTAGGCGCGGACGCGGGGCGCCGGCGGAGCCGCCGGCTGCAGCGGGGACGGCCCGGGCTGGCAGTGCGGGCACCACCAGGTGCGGCGGCGCACGCCCGCGGCGTCGTCGTCGTCCTTCGGGACCCCGGCCACCTCGGCGACGACCTCCACGCGGGTGCCGCAGCGCCGGCAGGGCTGCCCGGCGCGGCCGGCCACCCAGTGCTCCTGCCCGGGGCGGGTGTTGCCGGTGGTGACCTGGTAGCCGGTGGTCCCGGCCGCGGAGGCGCGCAGCGCCCGGGCGGCGCGCACCACCAGGCGCCGCACGCCGTCCTCGCCGAGGTCGCCGACGGGCGTCCACGGGCTGCGGCCGGTGAGGAAGCACAGCTCGTTGGCCCACAGGTTGCCCAGCCCGGCCACGAGGCGCTGGTCCAGCAGCGCCGCGGCCAGCGGGCGGGCGGGGTCGCCGGCCAGGCGCGCGGCGGCCGCGGGCACGTCGAGGGCCGGGTCGAGCAGGTCAGGGCCCAGGTGGCCGGTGGCGCGCTGCTCGTCGGCGGTGCGCAGCAGCTCGACCACCGGCATCCGCAGCCCGGCGGCGGTGCGCTGCTCGTCGGTGACCAGCAGCACCCGCACGTCGGGCACGAGCCTCGCGGGCAGCCGCTTGCCGGGCCCGAGCAGGGCCCAGTCGCCGTCCATGAGCAGGTGGGTGTGCAGGGTGAGCGCCTCACCGCCGAGGTCCAGGCGGGTCAGCAGGTGCTTGCCGTGGGTGGCCAGGCCCAGCACGCGGGCGCCGGCGAGGTCGGCGGTCGCGTGGGCCGGCACGTTGAGGCGGCCGTGGACGAGGGTGCGGCCCTCCAGCAGCGGCCGCATGCGCTGCGCGAGCCGCGCGACGGTGTCTCCCTCGGGCACCCCCCGATCCTCACCCGCGGCGGGTCGCGCGGCGAGGTGGGCGGGCGGACGCGGCTCGCTGCCCGCGGCGGGTGGGGCGGGGCGGGTGGGGGGGGGCCGGTCAGCCGCGCGGCGACGGCTCGGACAGGCGGACGGCGGCCACGCTGGAGGTCGCGCCGGCCTCCCCGGCCAGGCGCAGCGCCTCCAGCACCAGCGACGGCTCGTGCTCCACCGCCCGCCGGCCCGCCCGGGTGCGCGCCAGCCCGGCCAGCCGCGCCGCGGGCTGCGGCGCCCCGTGCCGCAGCACGACGGCGAGCAGCGCGATCGCCGACCCCGCGACCGCCAGCGCGGCGCCGACGACCATGGTGGCGCGCAGGCCGAAGCCGGCGGCGAGCACCTGCGCGCCGGCGGCCGCCCCCAGGGCGTTCGCGGCGTTGAAGGCGGCCTGGTTGAAGGCCGAGGCCATGAGCCCGGACCCGGGCGCCACCGAGATCGTGCGGTTCATCAGCGCGGGCCCCACGAAGAAGGCGACGACGGCGAAGGCCACCAGCGCCACCACCGCCCCGGCGCGGGAGCCGGAGAGCACCAGCAGCAGCAGGCAGGCCGCGCCCAGCCCGAGCAGCCCCAGCACCACGGCCCCCTCGGGGTACCTGTCGGCGGTGCGCCCGCCCAGCAGGGTCCCGGCGACGGTGCCGACGCCGTAGACGACCAGCACCCAGGCCACCGCGGCGGCCGAGAAGCCCGCGAGGTCGGTGAGGATGGGGGCGACGTAGCTGTACACCGCGAACAGGCCGCCCGTGCCGACGGCGGTGGCCCCCAGGGTCAGGAGCACCTGCGGGCGCACCAGGTCGGCCATCTCCCGGCGCAGCGGGGTGGCGGTGTCGCGGCGCAGGGGGACCCAGCGCAGCACCGCCAGGGCGGTGACGACGCCGAGGGAGCCGATGGCCGCGAACGCCCAGCGCCACCCGGCGCCCTGGCCGAGCATCGTGCCGAACGGGACGCCCAGCACCTGCGCCACGGTCAGGCCGGTGAAGACCCGGCTGATCGCCGACGCCGCCCTGCCGGGGGCCGCCAGCCGGCTGGCCACGACCGCGGCCACCCCGAAGAAGGAGCCGTGGGCCAGGCCCGTGAGGAACCTGCCCGCCAGCAGTCCCTCGTAGCCGGGTGCCAGCGCGGTGACGGCGTGCCCGGCCACGAACAGCGCCATCAGGCCGGTGAGCACCCGCTGGTGGGGGAAGCGGGTGGACAGGGCCGTGAGCGTGGGCGCGCCGACGACGACGCCGACGGCGTAGGCGGAGATGGCGTACCCGACCGCCGGGACCGAGACGCGCAGGTCGGCGGCGACCTGCGGCAGCAGCCCCATCATGAGGAACTCGGTGGAGCCGATCGCGAAGGCGCCGATCGCCAGCGCGAGCAGCGCCGGCCCGGGCCTGGCGGCCGCGCTGCTCGGCGTCGTGCTGCTCAGGGGCGTGGGGGCGTGCTGGGCTGCTTCCACGGCGTGCGCGGCCTCCGGTCGGTGTGGCGTGCGGTCTGGCGCGCGCACCGGTGGGGTGCCGGTGCGCCGGGTCGGCTGCGCTGTCGCCCCGCCGCCATCCTCCCAGCCCTAGGCTCGCTCCGTGGCCACTCCCGCCGGAGCCGCCGACTCCGCGGCGCTCATCGCGCTCAGCCGGCAGACGTACGTCCGCCTCACCACCTTCCGCCGCGACGGCACCCCGGTCCCGACACCGGTGTGGGTGGTCGCCGACAGGTCGGCCCTCGGGGGCCGCGACGGCGACCTGCTCGTCATCACCGGGGCGCGGGCCGGTAAGGTCAAGCGGCTGCGGCACACCGGCCGCGTGCTCGTGGTGCCCTGCGACCAGCGCGGGCGGCCCCAGCCCGGCGCCCCCGAGCTCGAGGCGCTCGCGGAGGTCGTGGTCGACCCGGCGGTGGTCCGCCGGCTGCGCCTGCTGGTGCAGATCAAGCACCCGGTGCTGGGGCGGCTGATGCTCGGCGGGCAGCGGGCCGGGGCCGCCCTCGCCCGCCGCAGGGGCAAGACCCCGCCGGAGCAGGTGGCGCTGCGCATCCACCCCCTCGCCCCCGGTACCTGACCCGCCGCCCTCCCCGGCGTGATCATGGGCGATCGACCACCCGCAGCGGCCGATCGCCCATGATCACGAAGGGTCAGCTCCTGCCGATGACCCCGTGCGGGTCGAGCACGTACTTCTTGGCCGCGCCCTTGTCGAAGTCGGCGTAGCCCTGCGGGGCGTCCTCCAGCGAGATGGGCGTGGCGTTGACGGCCTTCGCGATCTGCACCCTGTCGTGCAGGATCGCCATCATCAGGCCGCGGTGGTACTTCATCACCGGGCACTGGCCGGTGGTGAAGGACAGCGACTTGGCCCACCCCGTGCCGAGGTCGAGGGAGAGCGCGCCGCGCTTGGCGGCCTCGTCCACCCCGCCCGGGTCACCGGTGACGTACAGGCCCGGGATGCCCAGCGCACCGCCCGCCGTCGTGAGCTCCATGAGGGAGTTCAGCACCGTGGCCGGGGCCTCCTGCTGCGCGCCGGCACCGTGCCCGCGCGCCTCGAAGCCGACCGCGTCGACGCCGCAGTCGACCTCCGGCACCCCCAGGATCTGCTCGATCTGGTCCTTGGGGTCGCCCTTGGAGACGTCGACGGTCTCGCAGCCGAAGGTGCGCGCCTGGGCCAGCCGCTCCTCGTTGAGGTCGCCGACGATGACGACGGCGGCGCCGAGCAGCTGGGCCCCGGCCGCCGCTGCCAGGCCCACGGGCCCCGCGCCGGCGATGTAGACGGTCGACCCGACGCCGACGCCCGCGGTGACGCAGCCGTGGAAGCCGGTCGGGAAGATGTCCGACAGCATCGTCAGGTCGAGGATCTTGGCCATCGCCTGGTCCTTGTCGGGGAACTTCAGCAGGTTCCAGTCCGCGTACGGCACCAGCACGTACTCGGCCTGGCCGCCGACCCAGCCGCCCATGTCGACGTAGCCGTAGGCCGACCCCGGGCGGTCGGGGTTGACGTTGAGGCAGATGCCGGTCTTGCGCTCCTTGCAGTTGCGACAGCGGCCGCAGGCGATGTTGAAGGGCACCGACACGAGGTCGCCCTCCTTGATGAACTCCACGTCGGGGCCGACCTCGACCACCTCACCGGTGATCTCGTGGCCGAGCACGAGGCCCTCCGGGGCGGTGGTGCGCCCGCGGACCATGTGCTGGTCGGAGCCGCAGATGTTGGTGGAGACGGTCTTGAGGATCACGCCGTGCCTGACCGGTCGCCCGACGTTGGCGGGGTTGACGCCCGGTCCGTCCTTGAGCTCGAAGGTCGGGTAGTCGATGTCGATGACGTCGACCCCGTGCCCGTTGTAGGCCACTGCGCGGTTGCTGCTCATGCACGCACCTCCCGTGGGGTCCGGCAGCGGCGTCACCGACGACGTCGCTGTCCCGGTGGAACCGACCGTAGGGAGGCCGTCACCGCCTGGCAACCCCTCCCCCGTCCGGCCACGTGTGGACCGCGCGGGGCTGGGCATCACAGGCCCATGGCTGATGAGCAGACCTTCCGCAAGGGCGACGACGTCGAGTGGTCCTCCCACGGCAACACCGTCGAGGGCACGGTCGAGAAGAAGATCACCTCGGACACCGAGGCGGCGGGCCGCACGGTGAAGGCCGACAAGGACGACCCGCAGTACCTCGTCAAGAGCGACAAGACCGGCAAGGAGGCCGTCCACAAGCCGGACGCCCTCGACAAGGCCTGACCCCCGGGCAGGCGCCCGGGCGGCCGTCCTAGGGATCCGGTGTGCTGATCTTGGCGTTCGGTGGGTCCACGAGCCTCCGGGCGACCACCGATCGCCAAGATCGGCGCACGAAGGCCCGGGCACCGCTCCCGGCCGCGATCAGTGCAGGAGGGGCACCGCGATCGCGGTGAGGTGCACGCGCTCGCCGGGCAGCGGGCTGCCGGAGCGCACGGCCAGCGACCACCCCCGCGCGCCGCCCGCCAGCGGCTCGACGCAGAGCGCGGCGCGTGAGCTGAGCAGCAGCGGGGAGCCCCAGCGGGCGCGCACCTCCGTCCCGCCCGTGGCCGCGGCCAGTCGCGGCTCCACCTGGCCGAGGGCCCGGGCGAGGGTCCAGACGCCGTGGGCGATGGCACCGCGGAACCCGAGCGCCCTGGCGGCCAGCCCCGACAGGTGGATCGGGTTGACGTCGCCGCTGACCGCCGCGAACCGCCGGCCCGCACCGGCGGGCACGCGCCAGCGCGCTGCCGTGCGGGTCGCCGGGTCGGGCAGGTCGAGGTCGGGCGCGGGAGCCGCGGCCGGGTCGGCGAGGACGCCGCGGGCCAGGTAGCCGCTGACGCCCTCCCAGACGACCTCGCCGGCGCTGGTGAGGGTGGAGGTCAGCTCGACGACGGCGCCCCTGGCGTGCGGGCGGGGTCCGGCCACCGCCACGCGGACGTCCAGCGGCTCCCCCACGCCGACCGGGCGGTGCTGGCGCACGACCTGGGTGACGTGCACGAGACCCGGCAGCGGCAGGGGGAAGGCCTCGGCCGAGAGCAGCTCCAGCTGCGCGGCGAAGGCCAGCAGGTGCGGGCCCAGGACGGGCAGCACCGGGCGCAGCGGGACGCCCGTGGCCCGGGCCAGCGCCGCGGCCCGCTCGGGTCCTACGGCGACGCCGGGGTGCACCAGCGCGCCAACCGGGCCGGTGGGCAGCGCGAGCGGGGTCCCGGCGGCTGCCGAGGCGCGCGCCGCGCTCCCCTTGCGCCGCGCCGACAGCACCGCCCGCGCGTAGACCGGGGCGAGGGAGCGCCCCGCCCTCGCTGGCTCGCTCACGCGCCCACCAGCGCCTGGCCGCAGACCCGGACCACCTGGCCCGTGACGCCGGCGCTGGCGGGCTCGGCCAGCCACGCGACCGCCTCGGCGACGTCGACCGGCTGCCCGCCCTGCTGCAGGCTGGCCGTGCGCCGCCCCAGCTGGCGCAGCACCGGGGGGATCCTCGCGGTCATCTCCGTCTCGATGAACCCCGGTGCCACGGCGTTGGCGGTGGCACCGACCTGCGCCAGGCGCGGGGCGAGCGCCCGCACCACCCCGGCCACGCCGGCCTTGGAGGCGGCGTAGTTGGCCTGCCCGCGGTTGCCCGCCAGCCCCGAGGTGGAGGAGACGCCGACGACGCGCGCGCCGTCGCCGACCAGCCCGGCCTCCAGGAGCGCCTCGGTGAGCCGCAGCGGGGCAGCGAGGTTGACCCCCAGCACCGCCTCCCACCGGGCGGCGTCGAGGTTGACCAGCAGGCGGTCCCGCGTGATGCCGGCGTTGTGGACGACGACGAGCCGCCGCCCGGCCAGCGAGCGCTGCAGGTGCTCGACCAGGCGGGCCGGGGCGTCGGCGGCGGTGACGTCCAGGGCCAGGGCCTGCCCGCGCACGCCGTTGGCGGTGCGGGCCAGGTCGCCGCTGGCGGCCGGGACGTCGACGGCGACGACGTGCGCGCCCTGGCGGGCCAGGACCTGCGCCGTCGCCCGCCCGATGCCGCGGGCCGCCCCGGTGACGACGGCGAGGGCGCCCTCCAGCGGGCGCGCGTGCTGCTGCTCGACCGGCCCGGGCGCGGCGGACACCTCCACGACCTGCCCGTCGACGAACGCCGAGCGCGCCGAGGCCAGGAAGCGCAGCGGGCCCTCCAGCTCAGCGGGTCCGGCGCCGGGCGCCAGGCGCAGGAGGTTGGCGGTCGCGCCGGCGCGCAGCTCCTTGCCCGCGGTGCGGACCAGCCCCTCCAGACCCTGCTGCACCCCCGCCGCCTCGACGTCGTCGGCACTCCCACCAGCAGCCGGGGTGCGGCCCACGACGAGCAGCCGCGCGCTGGGGGCCAGGCGGCGCACGGCGGGCCCGAGCGCCAGCCCGAGAGCGGCCAGGTCGCCGACGCGGGTGGCGCCGGTGGCGTCGACGACGACGGCGCCGAGGCGCTGCCCGTCGTCGGCGGGCTCGGCCTGCACCTGGGCGCCGGCGCGGCGCAGCAGCGAGGCCAGCGCCCCGCCCGCCTCCCGGGTGCGGAACGCGGAGGGGCCGGAGCCCGCGGTGACCACCAGGGCGGGCCCGGGCAGCAGCGGCGCACCCGGGGTGTGGCGGCGCAGGACGGCCGGGCGCGGGAGCCCGAGCCGGCGGGCCACGGCAGCGCCGGGGACGGTGCGGACGAGGTCGGCGTAGGCGTCGCGGGGCTGGGCGGGCGCGGCCATCACGCCGCCTCCAGCGCCATGACGACGCCCTGCCCGCCGGCGGCGCACACGGAGATGAGCGCGCGGGGCCTCGCGCCGTCCTGCCCGGAGGCACCGCCCGCCTGCCCGCGCTGCTGGGCGAGCTGGTGCAGCTGCTTGGCGGCGGTGGCGAGGACCCTGCCGCCGGTCGCGGCGAAGGGGTGCCCGGTGGCCAGCGAGGAGCCGACGGGGTTCAGGCGGGTCCGGTCCACGGGGCCGAGGGCGGGGCGCCCGAGCCGCTCGCGGCAGAACTCCTCGGACTCCCAGGCCGCCAGCGTGGCGAGCACGGTGGAGGCGAAGGCCTCGTGGACCTCCACGACGTCGGCGTCCTGCAGCGACCAGCCGACCCGGTCCAGCAGGCGCGGCATGGCGTAGACGGGCGCGGTGAGCAGGCCGTCGGTGCCGGTGACGAAGTCGACGGCCGCCGACTCGGCGTCCACGACGCGGGCCAGGACGGGCAGGGAGCGCTCCGCCGCCCACTCGCGGGTGGCCAGCAGGACGACGGCGGCGCCGTCGGTCAGCGAGGTGGAGTTGCCGGCGGTCATGGTGGCCGCTCCGGCCTGCTCGGCGGGCAGGTCGCGCCCGAAGACGGGCCTCAGCGCCGCGAGGGCCTCGACGCTGGTGGAGGGGCGCAGCACGTCGTCGCGGCGCAGCCCCAGGCAGCTGGTGACCAGGTCGTCGAAGAAGCCCTCGTCCCACGCCTTCGCCAGGGCGTGGTGGCTGCGCGCCGCCAGGCCGTCCTGCGCGGCGCGGCTGACGCCCCACGCGGCGGCGGTCAGCGCGGCGTGCTCGCCCATCGACAGGCCGGTGCGCGGCTCGGCGTTGCGGGGGGCCTCCACGCGCACGGACCCGGGGCGCAGCCCGGCGAGCGCGCGCAGGCGCTGGGTGGCCGACCGTGCTGCGCGGGCCGCGAGGAGCGTGCGGCGCAGGTCGTCGCCCACGGCCAGGGGGGCGTCGCTGGCGCTGTCGGCGCCCCCGGCGACGCCGGCGTCGATCTGGCCGACGCGGATGGCGTTGGCCACGATGACGGCGGCCTCCAGGCCCGTGGCGCACGCCATCGACAGGTCGGTGGTGGGGGTGGTGGGTGCCAGCGCGCTGGACAGCAGCGCCTCCCGGGTGAGGTTGAGGTCGGTGCTGTGGCGCAGCACGGAGCCGGCGACGACGGCGCCCAGGCGCTCCCCGGCCAGGCCGGTGCGGGCGGTCAGGCCGTCGAGCGCGGCGGCGAGCAGGTCCTGGGCCGAGGCGCGGGCGTAGGCGCGCCCGGCGCGGGAGAAGGGGGTGCGGTCGGCGGCGACGACGACGGCGTCGCGCAGCCCGGCGGGGTCCGTCAGCCGCCCTGCCGGACGCGCGGATGGGGCGGGGGGAGGTGCGGTGGAGGTGGCCACCCCCCGACGGTACCGGCAGCGGAGGTCTATCCGGTACTGGAGGTAGCGGGTACCGCGGGTACCGGGTTACGCTCGCTCCTGTGACACCCGCCGCGACGACGCCCGCGCCGGCCGGCGACGCCCCGGCGCCCGCACCGGCTCCCGCGCTGGTGCCCGCCGCGGCGCCCGTCCTGGCGGCGGACGGGCGCAGCACCCGCTGGGAGGCGCACCGCCGCGCCCGCCGTGAGGAGCTGGTGCAGGCGGCGCTGCGCGCCATCACCCAGCACGGCCCCGGCGTCGGGGTCGACGAGATCGCCGCCGCCGCCGGGACCAGCAAGACCGCCCTGTACCGGCACTTCGCCGACAAGGAGCAGCTGTACCTCGCCGTCGCCGACCGCGTGAGCCGGCGCATCCTGCGCGACCTCCTGGCGGCCGCCGCCGAGCACGAGCGCCCCCGCGCCGCCCTGGGCGCCGTCATCGCCACCTACCTGCGCCTGGTGGAGGAGGACCCCGACGTGTACTGGTTCGTCACCCGTGGCGCGGGGTCGGTGGCCACCAGCGCAGACCCGCTGGCCGGGCTGACCACGGCGGTCAGCGCGGAGCTCGCCCGCGCCATCACCCGCCAGCTGCGCACCGCCGGCCTGGACGCCGCCACGGCCGGGCCGTGGGCCCACGGCCTGGTGGGGATGGTCCGCGCCGCCGCCGACCACTGGATGACCGCCCCCGTGCCCGAGGGCGCGCGCCGCACCCCCTCGGGGGAGCTGGCCGAGCAGCTCACCGCGCTGGCCTGGGGCGGGCTGTCCCGGGCGCCGCTGGCGCCGTCGTCCTCAGCGACGACGACGCCGCCGCCGACGCGGACGACGGGCGACCCCGCCCCCGAGAAGACCCACCGCACCGACCGCCGGGACCCGGCGGCGCAGCACCCCCTGGAGGAGACGCGATGAGCAGCCCCACCACGCAGAGCGCGGCCCGCGAGGACAGCACCGCCGCCGCGGCGGCCGACGTCGCGGCTGACCTGGCCGAGACCTCCGAGGCCACCCCCAGCCGCCTGGACGGGCAGGCCGAGGGCGAGGCCGGCCACGTCTGGCCGGTCGACCCCGAGCAGCTGGCTGCCGACCCCCGCGCCGTGCAGAAGGTGCTCGACGGGCGCTGGGCCCACGTGCGCGAGCGCGCCCGCGCCACCATCCCCGCGGCCTGGTGCGAGCCCACCGACCACCTGTCCACCGAGGAGCACCGCGCGCTGACCCTGCAGCGGCTGCAGGAGGTCGTGCCCACCGGTGAGCACCGCTACGGCTTCGCGGCCAGCGCCACCGGCGGGCTGGGCGGCGACAGCGTGGGCGCGCAGACCGTCAACTTCGAGATGCTCGGCCACGCCGACCTGTCGCTGACCATCAAGGCGGGAGTGCAGTGGGGCCTGTTCGCCGGCTCCATCCAGGCCCTCGGCACGGCCCGCCACCACGAGCGCTACCTGCGCGACGCCGTGGAGACCGACCTGCTCGGCTGCTTCGCGATGACGGAGACCGGGCACGGCTCCGACGTCGCCAGCCTGCGCACCACCGCCACCTACGACGAGACCACCGGCGAGTTCGTCGTCCACTCCCCCGGCCCGGACGCCCGCAAGGACTACATCGGCAACGCCGCCCGCGACGCCCGCATGGCCGTGGTCTACGCGCAGCTGGTCACCAGGGGCGAGCGGCACGGCGTCCACGCCGTGCTCGTGCCGATCCGCGACGAGGCCGGGAACGCCCTGCCCGGCGTCACCCTGTCCGACTGCGGCCGCAAGATGGGCCTCAACGGCGTGGACAACGGCCGGATCGTGTTCGACCACGTCCGCGTGCCGCGCGAGAACCTCCTGGACCGCTACGGCCAGGTCGCCGAGGACGGCACGTACACCTCCTCCATCGCCAGCGACAACGCCCGCTTCTTCACCACCCTGGGCGCGCTGGTCAAGGGCCGCGTCTGCATCGGCGCCGCGGCGCTGGCCGCCGCCAAGACCGGGCTGGCCATCGCGGTGACCTACGCCGAGCGCCGCCAGCAGTTCCCCAAGGCCGGTGGCGCCCCCGGCGAGGAGGTCACGCTGCTGGACTACCGCACCCACCAGCGCCGCCTGCTGCCGCTGCTGGCCTCCTCGGCGGTGTACGCCCTCGCCCAGGACGACGTCGTCGCCGAGCTGCACCGCGTCACCAACCCGGTGCTGCTGGGCGCCGCGCCCGACCCGGGCCCGCAGAAGGCGCTGGAGGCCAGGGCCGCCGGCATGAAGGCGCTGCTCACCTGGCACGCGACCCGCTCGCTGCAGGAGGCGCGCGAGGCCTGCGGCGGCTCGGGCTTCCTCTCGGAGAACCGGATCGCCCAGCTCAAGGGCGACACCGACGTCTTCACCACCTTCGAGGGCGACAACACCGTGCTCATGCAGCTGCTCGGCAAGCACCTGCTCTCGCAGCACCGCGACGCCCTCAGGGGCGCCGGCAAGCTCGGGCAGGCGAAGGCGGTGACCTCCTCCCTGGTCGACGCCTACGCCGGGCGGACCCCCGCCCGCGCGGTCGCCGGCTTCGTGGGCGAGGTGGTCACCGACATCTCCTCGCTGCGCCAGCGTACGGAGAGGAAGGCCGAGGACGCCGACCCGGAGCTGTTCGACAGGGCCTGGCAGCTGCGGGTGCTCGAGCACCGCGAGCGCCGCACGCTGGAGAGCCTGGCGCTGCGCATGCGCAAGCGCGCGCAGGCCGGGGAGAGCGGCTTCACCGTGATGAACGAGGTGCAGGACCACCTCGTCCTCGCGGCCCGCGCGCACCTGGACGCCTGGGTCGCCCGTGCGGCGGACGCGGCGATCGGCCGCGCCGAGGACGAGCGCGCCAGGGTGCTGCTCTCGCGCCTGCTGGACCTGCACGTGCTCACGCTCGTGGAGGCCGACCGCGCCTGGTACCTCGAGCGCGGGCTCATCACCGCCGGGCGCAGCCGCGAGCTCACCACCGCGGTGAACGCGCTGTGCGCCCAGGTGCGCCCGCACGCGCTGCGGGTGGTCGACGCCTTCGGGCTGCCCGAGGGCTGGCTGGGCGCGCACATCGCCAGCTGACCGTCCCCCCTCGCACCGCAGCCGAGCGCCTGGCTGCGCTTCCCGGGCCCCCCGGACCGCAGCCGAGCGCCTGGCTGCGGTCCGGGGGTGGGCGCCTGCGGGTGGGTCAGCGGGTGGGGGTCAGCGCTGCGCCGGCACCGCGGCGAGCCCGCCGTCGTCGGAGGGCTGCGCCTCCAGGCGGCGCACCAGCTGCGGCAGCAGCTCCTGCACGGGGGCGGCCACCTTGAGCACCGGGTCCCCGTCGGCGCGGGTGGCGCCGTCGGTGACCACCGCCACCGGCTGCCCGCGGCGCACCGCCGCCCGCACGAAGCGGTAGCCGCTCATCACTGTCAGCGACGAGCCGAGCACCAGCAGCGCGGGGGCGAGCTCGAGCAGGTCGTAGGCGCGCTCCACGCGGTCCTTGGGCACCGGCTCGCCGAAGTAGACGACGTCGGGCTTGAGGACGCCCACCTCGCACACCGGGCAGGCCACCACCACGAAGCCCGCGACGAGGTCCTCGGGCAGGTCGACGTCGCCGTCGGGGTTGACGCGCAGCTGGTCCGCGACGCCCTCGGCCGCCTCGGCGAAGCCGGGGTTGGCGGCGCGCAGCCGCCGGTCCAGCTGGTCGCGCGGCACCACCGCGCCGCAGTCCAGGCACACCACCCGGGCCAGCGTCCCGTGCAGCTCCAGCACCCGCTGGCTGCCCGCGGCCTGGTGCAGCCCGTCGACGTTCTGCGTCACCAGCGCCCCCACCGCGCCGGCGCGCTGCAGGTCGGCCACCGCCGCGTGCGCGGGGTTGGGGCGCGCCGTGGCGATCTGCCACCAGCCGACGTAGGAGCGGGCCCAGTAGCGGCGGCGGCCCTCGGGGTCGTGGAGGAACTCCGCGTACCGCATCGGGGAACCCTTGCGCTGCGACCCGGTCGGGCCGCGGTAGTCCGGGATGCCCGAGGCGGTGGACATGCCCGCACCCGTCAGGGCCAGGACGCCGCGCCCCTGCGCGCGCGCCGAGGCCAGCAGCGCGAGCAGGTCCTCGACCGGCCCGGCGGGCACCTCGCTCACCGCCTCACGCTAAGCCAGCACCGATGAGTCCTGCGCGCCCGAGCGGTCGGAGCAGGAGTCCCCTGCAGCACCGAGGATGAGGAGGGCCGAGCAGTGCCCGAGATGGTGACGTGCCTGTGGTTCGACGGCGCCGCCGAGGAGGCGGCCCGCCGCTACACCGAGCTGTTCCCCCGCAGCTCCGTCGACGCCGTGGTCCGCTCCCCCGCGGACAACCCCAGCGTCTCCGAGGGGGCGGTGCTGACCGTGGAGTTCACCCTCGACGGCCGCCGCTTCCTCGGGCTCAACGGGGGGCCGGCCTTCACCCCCAACGAGGCGGTGAGCATCCAGGTGCACACCGCCGACCAGGCCGAGACCGACCACTACTGGGACGGGCTCACCGCGGGCGGCGGGCAGGAGAGCCGGTGCGGCTGGCTCAAGGACCCGTGGGGCTTCTCCTGGCAGGTGGTCCCGCGGCGCCTGACCGAGCTCATGGCCGACCCCGACCCCGACCGCGCCCGTGCGGCGATGCAGTCGATGATGACCATGGGGAAGATCGACGTGGCGGAGCTGGAGCGGGCGGTCGCGGCGGTGCCGCCGTCGTCGTCCTGACCGTCCGAGCCGGACGACGACGACGGGCGCAGCGGCCGCGGATCAGGCGCTGGGGCTGCCGGCGCTGCCCGGCTCCGGCGGGGACACCTCACCGGCCTGCAGCTCCTGCAGCTCGCGCTCGGGGGTCTCGGCCGCCGCCGGGTCGGCGTTGGCGCCGGGCAGGCCCCCGGTCTTGCCGACGCCGCTCTCGTGGGTGCTCTCGCTCATGCCTCCTGCCTACCCCGGCCAGCGAGGTGCGGCACGCTGAGGCCGTGGACGGGGACGGCAGGGGCGGCGCGGCGCTCGTCGCCGACGGCACCGACGAGCACGTGCTGCTGCGCCCGACTGCGCGCTGGCTGTGGCTGGGCGTGGTCGCCTGCCTGGGGCTGGCCGCCACCGACCTCGTCTCCGGACAGCTCAGCGGCGACCGCAGCGCCGCCAACATCGGGGGCAGCTTCGCGCTGGCTCCCACGCTGACGGCCATCGGCGGGGCGCGCTGGCACGTGGCGGTGGTCGGCGTGCTGTCGGTGCTCGTGGCGCTGTGGACGTGCGTGGTCGACGGCACGCCGCTGCTGACCACGCTCATCAGCGTCGCGGTGGTGGCGCTGTCGACGGCGGTGGCGGCGGCGGTCGCGGGCGTGCGCCGCACCCACCTGGCGCAGCTGCAGGACCGCCGCCAGGCCGCGCGCACCCTGCAGTCCGCGCTGCTCACCCGGCTGCCGCAGACCGAGGGCCTGCAGCTGGCCAGCAGGTACACCCCCGCCAGCACGGGCGACCAGGTGGGCGGGGACTGGTACGACGCGATCGTCGACCCCTCGGGCTCCACGACGCTGGTGATCGGTGACGTCATGGGCCACGACATCCGGGCCGCCGCCGCCATGGGGCAGGTGCGGGCGGTGCTGCGCGCCTACGCCGTGGAGGGGCGCCAGTCGCCGGCGGCCCTCATCGGGCGCACCGAGGCCGCCCTGGAGCGGCTCGGCCTGGAGGTGATGGCCACCCTGGTGGTGGCGCGCATCGACCCCGCGGGCGAGGGCCGGGCGGCCAGCCTGGTGTGGAGCACCGCCGGCCACCCGCCCCCGGTGCTGCTGACCCGCTCGCCCGGCGGAGAGCCGCGCGCCCGGGCGCTGAGCTGCGGAGCGGAGGGGCCCGACCTCGTGGTGGGCGTGGTCAGCGGCTCGCCCCGCCGCGACCACTGCTGCGCGCTCCCGGCCGGAGCGACCCTGCTGCTGCACACCGACGGGCTGGTGGAGCGGCGGGAGACCGACCTCGCGGAGGGGACGGCCGCGCTGCTGGCCGCGCTGGAGCGCGAGGGCCACCGCGACCTCGACCCGCTGCTCGACGCGCTGCTGCCGGACCTGCTGCGCGGCCACCGCGACGACGACGTGGCCGTGCTCGCCGTGCGCACCGCCTGAGGTCCGGGGCGCCGCCTACGCTGGACGGCGAGATGACGACGACGACCGCGGGCCCCGACCCGGCAGTGCTCCGCAGCGGGCTCGTGGCCACCACCCTGCGCGACGAGCGGCGCCTGGCCCGGCGCCTGGAGGGCGCCGAGCGCGCCAAGGGCCCGCGCCGCGCCCAGCAGCTGGCCGAGGTGGCCGAGCAGGTCGTCGTGGCGCAGGGACGGCTGGCCTCCCGCGCCGGCGCCGCCGCCGACCTCGTCGGGTCCATCACCTACCCCGACCTGCCGGTCAGCGCCCGCCGCGACGACATCGCCGCCGCGATCCGCGACCACCAGGTGGTCGTCGTCGCCGGGGAGACCGGCTCGGGCAAGACCACCCAGCTGCCCAAGATCTGCCTGGAGCTGGGCCGCGGCGTGCGCGGCCTGGTCGGGCACACCCAGCCCCGGCGCATCGCGGCCCGCGCGGTGGCCGAGCGGGTGGCCGAGGAGCTCGGCGGCGAGGTCGGCCAGGCGGTCGGCTACGCCGTCCGGTTCACCGACGAGGTCGGCCCCGACAGCCTGGTCAAGCTCATGACCGATGGCATCCTGCTCGCCGAGGTGCAGCGCGACCCCGACCTGCTCGCCTACGACACGATCATCATCGACGAGGCCCACGAGCGGTCCCTCACCATCGACTTCCTCCTGGGGTACCTGCACCGGCTGCTGCCGCGCCGCCCGGACCTCAAGGTCGTCATCACCTCCGCGACCATCGACCCGCAGCGCTTCGCCGACCACTTCTCCACCGTCGCCGGTGAGGTGCCCGTGGTCGAGGTGTCCGGCCGCACGTTTCCGGTGGAGGTGCGCTACCGCCCGCTCAGCCTCGACGAGGCGCCGCTCGAGGGGTCCGAGGACGACGACGAGGACGGCGAGTCCCTCGAGGCCGACCCCGACGACGCGCGCCGCGGCCAGTCCGAGGACCGGGACCAGACCGAGGGCGTCATCGACGCCGTCGCCGAGCTGACCGCCCTGGGCGAGGGCGACGTCCTGGTGTTCCTCTCCGGTGAGCGCGACATCCGCGACACCGCCGACGCCCTCACCGCGGCCATCGAGCGCCGGGAGGTGCCGGGCCTGCGCCCGGCGGGCTCCGGCGGCGCGGGCGCCGCCGAGGTGCTGCCGCTGTTCGGGCGCCTGTCGGCCGCCGACCAGCACCGGGTCTTCTCCAGGCCCGGTGCCGGGACGTCGCGGCGCATCGTGCTCGCCACCAACGTGGCGGAGACGTCGCTGACGGTGCCGGGCATCCGGTACGTCGTCGACACCGGCACCGCGCGCATCTCGCGGTACTCGGCGCGCACCAAGGTGCAGCGCCTGCCCATCGAGCCGGTCAGCCAGGCCAGCGCCGCGCAGCGCTCGGGCCGCTGCGGCCGCGTGGCCGACGGCGTGGCGATCCGGCTCTACTCGGAGCGCGACTTCGAGAGCCGTCCGAGGTTCACCCAGCCCGAGGTGCAGCGCACGTCGCTGGCCAGCGTCATCCTCCAGATGGCCTCCCTCGGCCTGGGCGCGGTGGAGGACTTCCCCTTCCTCGACGCCCCCGACCGCCGCCAGGTGCGCGACGGCCTGGCGCTGCTGCACGAGCTCGGCGCCATCGACGACCCCTCGCCCGAGGGGAACCCGCGGCTCACGGAGGTCGGCAGGCGGCTGGCGCAGGTGCCGGCCGACCCGCGCTTCGCGCGGATGCTGCTGCAGGCCGACCGCGAGGGCGTCGTCCCCGAGCTGCTCGTGCTCGTGGCGTCGCTGTCGGTGCAGGACGTGCGGGAGCGGCCGCTGGAGAACGCCGACGCCGCCCGCGAGAGCCACCGGCGCTTCGCCGACGAGCACTCCGACTTCGTGTCCACGCTGAACCTCTGGCGCTACCTCACCGAGCAGGCCGCTGAGCGGTCCTCGTCGTCGTTCCGGCGGATGTGCAAGGCGGAGTTCCTCCACCACCTGCGCATCCGCGAGTGGCAGGACGTGCACGCCCAGCTGCGCCGCGTGCTGCGGGGCCTGGGCATCTCCACGCCGAGCGGCGCCGAGGCCGCCCGGGTGCGCACCGGCGAGGAGCTCGAGCCGGTCCGCGCGCAGGTGCACGCGGCGCTGCTGGCGGGGCTGCTGACGCAGGTCGGCAGCAAGGACCTGCGCGCCGAGGAGAAGGCCGGCCGCGGCGGCGGTCGGGACGGCCGTGATGGCCGCGACGGTGCGCGCGAGGCCCGGCGGCGCGGCTCGGCGGAGTACGTCGGGGCCCGCGGCACGCGCTTCGCCATCGCTCCCGGGTCGGTGCTGGCCAAGCGCTCCCCGAGCTGGGTGGTGGCCGCCGAGCTGGTGGAGACCTCCCGGCTGTGGGCGCGCGTGGTCGCGCGCGTGGACCCCGAGCAGGTGGAGGCCCTCGCGGCGCACCTCGTGGTGCGCAGCCACTCCGAGCCGCGCTGGAGCAAGCAGCGCGGCGGGGCCGTGGCCACCGAGCGGGTCACGCTGTACGGCCTGCCGCTGGTGGCCGGGCGCACGGTGCCGCTGGCGCGGATCGACCCGGAGGCCGCGCGCGACCTGTTCATCCGCCACGCCCTGGTGGGCGGGGAGTGGGACGCGCGCGGCGCGGCTGTCGCCTTCGTGGAGGCCAACGCCGCGGTGGCGCGCGACGTCGAGGAGCTGCAGGCCCGCACCCGCCGCCGCGACCTGCGCGTGGACGACGAGGCGCTGGTCGCCTTCTACGACGCCCGGCTGCCCGCCGACGCCACGTCCGCCCGCGCCTTCGAGTCCTGGTGGCGGCGCGAGCGCCGCACCCGGCCGGACCTGCTGACCCTGACGGTCGCGGACCTGACGATCGACGACGCCGACGCCCTGTCACTCGACGACGCCCCGACGTCCTGGAGCTCGGGCAGCTTCGACCTGTCGCTGAGCTACCGCTTCGACCCGCACGCCGCCGACGACGGCGTCACCGTGCACGTGCCGCTGGCGGTGCTCGCGCAGGTGCCGGAGACGGGCCTGGACTGGGGCGTGCCCGCGTGGCGCACCGAGCTGGTGACGGCGCTGCTGCGGGCGCTGCCCAAGCCGGTCAGGGTGCAGCTGGTGCCCGTGCCCGACACCGCCCGGGAGGTGGCCGCGGCGCTGCCGGAGGTCCCCCCGCCCGGTGTGCGGCTGGTCGACGCCGTCGGCGAGGTGCTGCGCGCACGGCGCGGCGTCGTCGTGCCCCCGGAGGCGTGGGACGCCGCCCGGCTGGCGGAGAGCGCGCCGCACCTGCTGCCCACGTACGCCCTGGAGGACGCCGACGGGCGCGTCGTCGCCACCGGCAAGGACCTCGCCGCGCTGCGGGAGCGGACCGCCGGGGCGCAGCGCGCCGCGGTCGTCGAGGCCGTGACCGCCGGGGCGCGGGCGTCGGGGCAGCAGCTCGAGCACGAGGCGCTCACCTCCTGGCCCGCGGGGCTGGTGCTCGCCGAGCAGGTGGAGACCGCGGCGCCCGACGGGCGGCCGGTGGTCGGCTTCCCCAGCCTCGTGGTGGAGCGCTGGACGGCGGCGTCGAAGCAGCGCAAGGACGGCGAGCGGCGCATCGCGGTGCGCGTGCTCGCCACCGAGGCCGAGGCCCGCGCCGCCCACCCGCGGGGCGTGGCGCGCCTGGCGCGGCTCGTGCTCGCCAACCCGACGAAGGCGCTGCTCGACGGGCTGGGCACGCCGGCGCGCCTGGCGCTGGCGCGCTCGCCGCACGGGACGGTGGAGGCGCTGCTGGCCGACTGCGCGGACGCCGCGGTGGACCACCTGGTGTCCCAGCGCGCACCCGGCGGTGGGCTCGGCGTCCGCGACGGCCAGGCGTTCGACGCGCTGCTGCGCGCCGTGCGCCCCGACCTGCTCGCCACGACGCAGCAGGTGCTGGGGCTGGTGCAGCGGGTGCTGAAGTCCGCCCGCGACGTCGAGCACGCCCTGGACCGGACGCCGGCGTCGCTGCCCCTGGTGGCGTCCCTGGCTGACGTGCGCGCGCAGCTCGGGGTGCTCGTGCACGCCGGGTTCGTCGCCGAGGTGGGGCTGGAGCGGCTGCCCGACGTGCAGCGCTACCTGCGGGCGCTCCTGAGGCGGCTCGAGGTGCTCGGGGGTGCCGGTGCGGCGCAGGCCGCGCAGCGCGACCGGGACCGCACCGGCGTCGTCCAGCGGCTGGAGGCCGACCTGGAGCGGGCTGTCGCCGCGCTGCCCTCGGCTCGCCGCGACGCCGCCGAGGCGCGGGCGGTGCGCTGGCAGCTGCAGGAGCTGCGCGTGAGCCTGTTCGCCCAGACGGTGGGCGCGAGCGGCCCGGTGAGCGAGAAGCGCGTCGCCGCCGCCATCACCGCCCTGCGCTGACCGCCCACCCTCCCCCCTCCCGCGACGATCAAGGAACTCGGCGCCATCTCGCGGCGCCACGCAGGCGAGTGGTGACGCTCACGTCCTTGATCGTCGAGGGGGAGGAGGAGGCGGTCAGAAGATGCGCAGGCCGATCTCGGCGGGGGCCTCGAGCAGCTGCTTGAGCTGGGCGTCGAGCTTGACCAGCGTGATGGACGCACCGGCCATGTCGAGTGACGTGCAGTACTCCCCCACGTAGTTCTTGGCGACGCGGATCCCGGCGTCGGCCAGGCGCTGGTGGGCGATGCCGTACACGAGGTACAGCTCGCTGATCGGCGTGCCGCCCAGGCCGTTGACCATGAGCGCCACCTCGTCGCCGCTGCTGAACGGCAGGTCGGACACCACCGGGTCGAGCAGGTTGGCGACCAGCGTGTTCGCGTCGGCCATCTTCTCGCGCGAGCGGCCCGGCTCACCGTGGATGCCGACGCCCAGCTCGTACTCGTCCTCGCCCAGCTCGAACAGCGGCGAGCCCTTCGCGGGCGGCGTGCAGCTGGTCAGGGCCAGGCCCATGGTGCGGGTGACGGCGTTGACGCGCTGGCCGAGCTCGACGAGCTCCTCCAGCGAGGCACCCTGCTCCGCGGCGGCGGCGACGGCCTTGATGACGAAGAAGTTCCCCGCCACGCCGCGGCGCCCGACGGTGTAGGAGGAGTCCTTCACGGCGACGTCGTCGTCGATGAGGAGGACCGCCACCTTGATGCCCTCGGCCTCGGCCATCTCCCGGCCCATGTCGAAGGCCATGCGGTCACCGGTGTAGTTGTTCACCAGCAGCAGCACGCCGGCGTCGGAGGCCATGAGCTTGGCGGTCTCGTAGACGTAGTCCATCGGCGGGGCGGCGAAGACGTCGCCCGGGCAGGCGGCGTCGAGCATGCCGCGGCCCACGGCCATGACGTGGGCGGGCTCGTGCCCGGAGCCGGAGCCCTGCACGATCGAGACCTTGCCGGCCACGGGCGCGTCAGCGCGGTGGATGAGGTTGAACTCCGGCACGTAGCGCAGCGTGTCCGGGTTGGCCAGCGCCAGGCCCTGGAGCATCTCCGGGACGAACTGCTTGGGGTTGTTGACGAACTTCTTCACCGCGGTCTCCTCGTCGAGCGTCGGGTCGGGCTGTCGGGTGGGGCTGTCGGGTCAGCGGGAGCGCTCGTCGGCCACCGCCTCGGCCAGGACGGCGACGGCGGTCGCCCCGGCGTCGACCGAGCCGATGCTGCGCTCCCCGGAGTAGGAGGCGCGGCCGCGTCGCGCCTGCATCGAGGCCGTCGCGTCCGCTGCGCGCCGGGCCTCGGTGGCGAAGGCGCGCAGCGCGGTTGGCCCGTCGGCGCCGTCGGCCAGGGCCTCCTCGAGGGCGTCGGTGGCGGGGGCCAGGGCGTCGAGCAGCGTCTTGTCGCCCAGGTCGGCGCCGCCGCGGGCCTTGATGCCGTCGATGCCCGCGCGCAGCGCCTCGACCCACTGCTGCCCGGTGACCTCGGCCGAGCCCTTCACCGTGGTGCCGGCGCGCAGGAAGAGCGTCCCCCAGATGGGCCCGGACGTGCCCCCGATGCGGCTGGTGATGACGAGGGCGACCTTGGTGAGGAAGGTGCCGGGGTCGGACCGGTCGAAGCCGTCCCAACCCTCGAGGACCTTCTCGAAGCCGCGGGCCATGGAGAACCCGAAGTCGCCGTCCCCGGCGACGGCGTCGAGGTCACCGAACTCCTTCTCGTGGTCGACGACGGTCTGGGCGATCGTGCGCACCACGCCCTCGACGTCGGCCTGGGTGGTGGTGGACGTGCTGGTCATCGCTGCTCCTCGCTGCTGGTCGTGGCGGTCCGGGGCGCGGGGCCGTCCAGGACCCGCTCGAGGGTGGCGAGGTCGACGGGCCCGTCGGGCCCGTGGTCGAGGTCGGGCACCACGAGCGCGGCCCCGGTGAAGTCCTCCCCGCCGGTGTAGCTGGAGGTCGTGACCACGCAGCGCAGCCCCGCGCCCAGCGCCGCGCGCAGGCCGTTGCGGCTGTCCTCGACGACGACGACGTCGTCGGCGTCCACCCCGAGCTCGCGCACGGCGAGGACGTAGATGGCGGGGTCGGGCTTCTTGGCCGGCACCACGTCACCGGCGAAGACCGCGAAGCCGGCCGCGCGCTCCTCACCGACGGCGTGCTCGAGGACGGCGCGCACGGACGCCTCCGCCGAGGTGGAGGCCACCGCGAGCGCCCACCCGGCGGCCGCGGCCTCCTCGACGATCCGGGCGATGCCGGGGCGGGCGGGCAGGTCGCCGCGGGCGACCGCCTCGGTGTAGCGGGTGGTCTTGCGCCGGTGCAGGTCGGCGAGCAGCTCCTTCTGCCCCTCGGGGTCGCTGGGCAGGCCGTTGGCGCGCACGAACTCGGGGGTGAGCAGGCTCGCCATGCGCTCCTTGCCGCCGCCGATCCGCAGCTTCTCGGCGTAGTCGTCCTCCGACCAGCGCACGGGCAGACCGACCTCCGCGAAGGTGGCGTTGAAGGCGGGCAGGTGGCCGTCGCGCTCGGTGTCGGCCAGGACGCCGTCGCAGTCGAAGACGAGCGCCCTCCGCCCGCTGCTGGGGCCGGCCATCACGCGGCCTTCCCCGCCGAGCCGAACGTCTCGCACAGGCCCCGGGTGAACCCCACGACGTCGGCGCGCACCGCGGTGAACAGCGACGGCGGGTCCCACGTCCCCCTCTCCTCGGCGCCCTTGAGGAAGGCCAGGGAGGAGCGCATGAAGGTCTCCTTCAGCCCGGTGGAGATGTTGACCTTGGCGCAGCCGCGGGCGATGAGGTCGCCGAACTGCTCGGTGCTCAGCCCCGTGCCGCCGTGCAGCGCCACGGGGATGCCGGTGGCCTCGACGATGGCGGTGACCTTGCCGCCCTCCAGCACGGGAGCGCTGGCGTACTGGCCGTGGGCGTTGCCGATGGCGGGGGCGAAGACGTCGATGCCGGTGGCCCGCACGAACTCCACCTGGCGCTCCACCGCCAGGCGCCCGTCGGGGCCGACCGCCTCGGAGCCGACGCCGTCCTCCACGCCGATGCCCTCGATCTCACCCTCGACGTGCGCGCCGAACCCGCGGGCCTCGGCGACCACCTCGACGGTCTGGCGCTGGTTCTCCTCCAGCGTCAGCTCGTGGGCGTCGAAGAGCACCGAGTTCCACCCGCGCTGCAGGCACTCGGAGATGACCGCGCGGTCGGGGCAGTGGTCCAGGTGCAGCGTGACCGGCACCTCGATGCCGCGCGTCATCGCCGTCCACATCGAGAACAGGACCTCCGAGCCGATGCTCTTCACGGTCTTGACGCTCGTCTGGACGATCAGCGGCGAGCGCGCCTCGACGGCGCCGGCGAGGACGCCCTCGAGGGTCAGGTCGTTGAGGACGTTGACCGCCGGCACGCCGTAGCGCTGCTGCGCGGCCGGGCCGACGATCTCGGTGAGGGGGACGACGGGCATGCGCCGACGCTAGGTCGCCCGCGACGGGTCGCGGATCGGGCAGGTCCCCCATCCTCCGTGGCCGCGGGGTGGGGAGATCCCCCATCCCGCGGCGGCGCGGAGGTCAGTGGAGGCGGGCGGCGACGAGCGCGGTCCGGCTGTGCACGCCGTGCTTGCGCAGCAGCGAGCCGACGTGCTTCTCCACCGTCTTGCGGGTGATGACCAGCTCGTCGGCGATCTGGCGGTCCGACCAGCCGCGCTCCAGCAGCGCCAGCACCTCCCGCTCCCGGGGGGTGGCTCCGGCGGGGGCGACCTCGGGACCGCTCCGCGCCGGGTCGGCGCCGGCGGCACCCCGGGCGGCGCGCTGCAGGGCCGCGGACAGCTCCGCGGCGCCGACGTCGTCGGGCAGGCCGGCCAGCAGGACCACCGGCATCCCCGGGTGCGCGCGGTGCAGCGCCTCCACGGCGGCGCCGGCCCCACCCTCGCGCGCGGCGCCGACGAGCACCACGTGGGGCCTGGCCGCCCCCGCGGCGCCGGCGAGCTCGGCGGCACCGGCCACCTGGGCGACCACCCTGGTGCCCGACCCGGGCTGCGCGAGCAGCGCGGCCAGGCCCGCCCGCACCGCGGGCCTGCCGTCCACCACGAGCACGCCGGTGGTCGGCGCCGCGGGCGCCGCCGCCTCACCGGTCTGCCGCGAGCGCGGCAGGTGCAGGCGCAGGTGCGTGCCCCAGCCGGGGGTGGTGGTCACCGCTCCGCTGCCGCCGAGCCGCTCGGTGGCCGCGACCAGCTCGAGCAGCTCGGGGTCCGGCTGGTCGCTCGCGCCGCCGTCGTCCTCGACGAGGAGGGCCACGCCGTCGTCGCCGTGCACCAGCCCGACGCGCAGGGCGCCGGCACGCGCCCCGGTGCCCAGGCGCAGCACCGCGGAGCGCACCGCCAGCACGAGGTGGTCCGCGACGTCGCGGCCGACGGTCCTCGCCGGCCCGGCCACGACCACCCGCACGGGCAGCGCGAGGGTGCGGTGGGCCCAGGCGGCCTCGGCGCGCAGCGCGGCCTCCACCGCCGCGGGGGCCACCGGGCCGCTGCCGGCGCCCCACCCCGTCACCGGGCTCGAGGACGCCTGCCGCGAGGCGGCCAGCGCGCAGCGGGCGGCGGCCTCGGCGGGTCCGGGGCGGCCGTGGGCGAGGTGGTCGACCACCTCGGCGAGGTGGCGCCCGGTGCGCTCGGCGGCGCGGGCGGCGGCCGCCTCGCGGTCGCGGGCGGCCGCGGTGGCGCGCTCGCGCTCGGACAGCGCCGCGTGCAGGCGCGCGGCGGACAGGGCCACCGCGGCGTGGCGGGCGAAGAGGGCCAGCAGCTCGGCGTCACCGGCGGTGAAGCGGCGGGCCGGGTCGGCGGAGAAGACGACGAGCGCGCCGAGCACCGCCCCGGCGGGGCCGTGCAGGACCGGGACGCCCACGGCGGCGTGCAGCCGGGCCCTGTCGACGGCGTGCAGGTGCCCGGCGGGCACGTCGGCGTAGTCCTCCACGATGACGGTGGCCTCCCCGCGCAGCACCAGGCCCGTCAGTCCCTCGTCGACGGGGAAGCTGCGCCCGGCGTCGCAGACGACGCCGACCTCCACCTCCTTGCGGTAGGTGCGCCCGCCGTCCTCCAGCAGGCTCACCGCGCCGTCGGCGCAGCCCAGCAGCTCCAGGGCCGCGCGCAGCACCCGCTCCAGCAGCGGGCGCAGCCGCAGCTCTCCCGCGAGGTGCTCGGCCAGCCCGGCCAGCAGCTCGGCGGCCTCCGGGCCCGTGCCCGGGGTGCGACCCGTCGCCGTCGCCGTCGTCGCCCGCTCGTGCAGCGCCGTCATCAGCCCCCGCCTCGCCCGCCGGACCGCAGCGTCCGGACGGCGCCATGGTGCCCTAGGGCCGCCTGGACGTCGTGGGCGAGCCCCGCCCCGCACCTGCGGGCGCAGGCGACCTCAGCCGCCGACCACCCCGGCGGAGCGCAGGACGCCGATGGTCAGCAGCACGAGGAACAGCGCGGCCGCGGCCGCGGAGGTGAAGAAGCCGACGAGCACCGTGCGCGGGTTGGAGGCGTCACCGTCGATGACCCGACGGCGGGCGCGCACCGCGAGCCAGATCCCGGGGAAGCCCCCCAGCAGCAGCAGGGGCACGACCACGCCCAGCAGCAGCGAGGCGAGCCCCACCGCGGCCGAGACGGCGCCCAGCCCGTTGTTCTCCCCCGGCACCCGCGGCACGGCCGGCCCCTCAGGAGCCGGTGGCGGCGAGGCCCCGGCGCTCCAGGAGGGGCTCGACCCGCGGGTCGCGGCCGCGGAAGGCGCGGTAGGCGGCGGCGAGGTCGACGGCGCCGCCGCGCGAGAGCACCTCGCGGGCGAAGGCCGCGCCGTTCACCCGGCGCAGCCCGCCGTGCTCGGCGAACCACTCCACGGTGTCGGCGTCGAGCACCTCGCTCCACAGGTAGGAGTAGTAGCCCGCCGAGTACCCGCCGGAGAAGACGTGGTTGAAGTACGTGGACCGGTAGCGCGGCGGCACCAGCTCCAGCGCCACGCCGTGCCGCTCCAGCGCCGCGGCCTCGAAGGCCTCCACGTCGTCGGACTCGACCGCCTCTCCCGGCGCCAGCTGGTGCCAGGCCTGGTCGAGCAGCATCGCGGCCACGATCTCCGTGGTCGCGAAGCCCTGGCCGTAGGAGCGGGAGGCCAGCAGCGCCGAGACCTGCTCGGCGGGCAGCGGCCGGCCGGTCTCGACGTGGCGGGCGTAGGCGGGCAGCAGTGCCGGGTCCCACGCCCACACCTCGTTGACCTGGGAGGGGAACTCCACGAAGTCGCGCGGGACCGTGGTACCGCTCAGCCGGGGGTAGCGGACGTCGGAGAGCAGCCCGTGCAGCGCGTGCCCGAACTCGTGGAAGGCGGTCTCCACCTCGTCCGGGGTCAGCAGCGCCGGCTCGCCGTCGGGCGGGCGGGGCACGTTGAGGTTGTTGACGACGACGGGGCGCGACGTCCGGGCGGGCCGGCCCTCCGCGGCCGGGAGCGCGACCTGGTCGACGTAGTTGCTCATCCACGCCCCGCCGCGCTTGGACTCCCGGGCGAAGAAGTCGCCCAGGAAGAGCCCCACGGACGCTCCGGCCTCGTCGAAGACCTCCCACGTGCGCACGTCGGGGTGGTACGTCGGCAGGTCGGGGCGCTCGGTGAAGGTGAGCCCGTACAGGGCGGTCGCGGCGGCGAAGACGCCGCGGGTGATGACGGCGTCCAGCTCGAAGTAGGGCCGCAGCTCGGCCGGGTCCAGGCTGAAGCGGCGGGCGCGCACCCGGGCGGCGGCCCACGCCCAGTCCCACGGGCGCAGCTCGGCGTCCCGGCCTCCCGCGTCCTGGCCCTCCACCGCGCGCAGCTCCTCGGCCAGCTCCAGGGCCTCCCCGCGCGCGTTGCTCACCGCCGCGGGCACCACCGAGGTCAGCAGCTCCATGACCGCCTCCACGGACGGGGCGGTGGCGTCGGCCAGCACGTGCTCGGCGTGGTGGGCGGCGCCCAGCAGCCCCGCGCGCTCGGCGCGCAGCGCGGCGATCCGCACCAGCAGGGGCCGGGTGTCGTGCTCACCGCCCAGCCCGCGCGTGGTGGAGGCGCGGAACACGCGCTCGCGCAGCCCGCGGTGGTCCAGGGAGGCCAGCACCGGCTGGTCGGTGGGCAGCGACAGGGGCAGCACCCACCCCTGCAGGCCGCGGGCGGTGGCGGCCTGGGCGGCGGCGGCGCGCTCGCCGTCGGACAGGCCCGCCAGCTCGGCGGCGTCGGTGACGTGCACGGCCGCGGCGTTGGTCGCGGCCAGCAGCGCGGTGCCGAACTGGGTGGTCAGCCGCGCCAGCTCCCCGTTGACCTCGCGCAGGCGGGCCTTGGCGCCCTCGTCCAGGCCGGCGCCGGCGCGGGCCAGGTCGCGCCACCAGCGCTCCA
Source organism: Quadrisphaera sp. KR29 (assembly GCF_052644995.1). Taxonomy (NCBI): domain Bacteria; kingdom Bacillati; phylum Actinomycetota; class Actinomycetes; order Kineosporiales; family Kineosporiaceae; genus Quadrisphaera; species Quadrisphaera sp. KR29. The sequence goes on along the minus strand of NZ_JBQXXG010000008.1, from coordinate 134,672 downwards.
GCACCGCGCGCTGCTCGGCGTCCAGGACCTCGCCGTCGGCGTCCGGCCCGCCGTCGCTCGTCTGGTCGCGCACCGCGGTCAGCCGGGCGAAGAGGCGGCTGTCGAGGTGGATCGCGTCGGAGTGCGCCGTCAGCTCCGGCGCCAGCTCGGCCTCCACGGCGCGCAGCGCGTCGTCGGAGTCGGAGGAGACGAGGTTGTAGAAGGCGTTGGCGGCGCGGGCCAGCAGCTCACCGGAGGCCTCCAGCGCCCCGACGGTGCTCGCGAACGAGGCCGGCGCGGCCGAGGTGGCCACGGCCTCCACCTCCGCGCGCTGCTGGGCCATCCCCTCGCGCAGCGCGGGCGCGAAGTGCTCGGTGCGCAGGGCGTCGAAGGGCGGCAGGCCGTGCGGCAGGGTGCTCGGTGCGGCCAGGGGGTTCTCGGGGTCCAGCACCCGGGCGACGCTATCCCAGCGCCTGCGCCACCGGTCGCCCCCGCCGCCGACTGCCCGCGCCACCGGACGCCGGCGCCGATGCGCCCGCTGACCTGCTGCGCTGCCGTGCCGCGCCGACGTGCCGAGCGGGCCCGGCAGGTCCAGCATGTGCGCTGTGCCGCCGTCGTCAGCGTCGCCGTCGTCGTCGCCGTCCTCGGCCGGGGACGCCGGTCGGCGCGCCGGTGCGCAGGCCGGGCGCAGCGCGCAGGAGCTGCACCGCCGCCTGGAGCCCGTGGCCCGGGTGGGCTTCGTGGTCTCCGGGCTGCTCCACGTCCTCATCGGTGCGCTGGCCGTGCGCATCGCCCTCGGCGGCTCGGGCGGGTCGGGCGGCTCGGGCAGCGCCGACTCCAGCGGCGCGCTCGCCGAGGTCGCCGGCACGCCCTTCGGCGGCCTCGCGCTGTGGACTGCGGTGGTGGCGCTGGCGGCCCTCGGGCTGTGGCAGCTGCTCGACGGCGCCCTGCAGGCCCGCGCCCGCGAGGCCGGAGAGGCCGCCAAGGGACTGGGCAAGGGCGTCGTCTACCTCGTCCTGGCCGGCACCGCCCTGACCTTCGCGCGGGGCGGATCGTCCTCCTCGGAGTCCTCCACCGACGACGTCACCGCCACGCTCATGGGCTCTCCGGGCGGCGCCCTCCTCGTGGGCGCCGTGGGGCTGGCGGTGCTGGGCGGCGGCGGCTACCTGGTCTACAAGGGCTGCTCGCGCAAGGTCGCGGACGACCTCGCCGGCTCCGGCCCGTCCGGGAGGGCCCGCGGCGCGGCGCTGTGGGCGGGGCGCGCCGGGTACGTCGCCAAGGGCCTGGCCCTGGTGGTGGTCGGGGTCCTGTTCCTGGTCGCGGCCGTGCGCAACGACCCCTCCCGGGCCGGGGGCCTGGACGCGGCCATGCGCACGCTCGTGGGCGCCCCGTTCGGGGTCGCGCTGCTGCTGGCCGTCGGGGTGGGCTTCGCGCTGTACGGCGTGTGGTGCTTCGTGCGGGCCCGCTGGGGCGAGCTCTGAGCCCGGGCCCGCAGCTGGCCGAGCACGCCGGGCGCGGGCCGGGCGGCGCGCTGCACCGCCGGCTCGGGCGGCTCGGCCGGCACCTGCAGCGGTGGCTGCACCCGCTGCGCTCCCGGCTGGACCGCGACGGCGACGGCGAGGTCTCCGACGACGTCGAGGACGGCGCCCGCGCCGCCCGCGAGCACCTCGAGCCCCTCGCCCGGGTCGGGTACGCCCTCAGCGGCGTCCTGCACGTGCTCATCGGTGGGCTGGCCGTGCGGCTCGCCCTCGGCGCACGCGGCGGCACCGCCGACCAGGGCGGGGCGCTGGCCGCGGTGGCCGGCACGCCGGGCGGCTCGGTGCTGCTGTGGGCCGCGAGCGCCGCGCTCGCGGCGCTGGCGCTGTGGCACCTGGTCGACGGCGCGCTGGAGCTGCGCTGGCGTCAGCGTTCGGCGGGCGTGAAGGACCTGGCCAAGGGCGTGGTCTACAGCGCCGTGGTGGTCACCGCCGCCACCTACGCCGCGGGCGGGCGGACGGACACCGAGGAGACCAGCGACGACGTCACCGAGCAGCTCATGGAGCAGCTGCTCGGCACGCTGGCGGTGGCCGCCGCGGGGCTCGTCGTCGTGGGCGTGGGGCTCTACCACGTCGCCAAGGGCGTGCGGCGCCGCTTCCGGGAGGACCTCACCCTCCCCGACGGGCCCGCGCGCCTGGGCGTCGACGTGGCAGGGGTCGTGGGCTACGCCGCCAAGGGGCTGGCGCTGTGCGTCGTCGGGGGGCTGTTCGTCGTCGCGGCCGCCACGAACGACCCCCGCGAGGCCGGGGGTCTGGACGCCGCGCTGCGGGCCCTGCTGGAGCTGCCCGCGGGGCCGGTCCTGCTGGGCTGCGTGGGCGCCGGCTTCGCCGCGTACGGCGCCTACGCCGTGGTGAGGGCCCGGCTGGGGCACCTGTGAGGCCGCCGCGCCCCCGAGGGCGCGGCGGAGGCGGAACCCTCCCGCGCGCGGGAAGGTTCCGCGGCGGCCGTCGGTTGCCACGGCCGTGACCACCACCGCCGTCCGGGGCACCGCCGGAGCGCAGGACGTCCACCCGCTGCTGTCCGAGCGCTGGAGCACCCGCGCCTTCGACGCCGAGCACGTCCTGGACGCCGAGACCGCGGGCCGGCTGCTCGAGGCCGCGCGCTGGTCGCCCAGCGCCAAGAACACCCAGCCCTGGCGCTTCGTGGTGGCCCTGCGCGGCACCCCCGAGCACGAGGTGCTCCTGGGCACCCTCATGGGCTTCAACCGGGTGTGGGCCGACAAGGCCTCCGCGCTGGTGCTCGTGGCCGCCGAGCGCACCACGCCGCAGGGGCAGGTGCAGCGCTGGGCCGACCTCGACGCCGGCCAGGCGGTGGCGCACCTGGGCGTGCAGGCCGCCGCCGAGGGCCTGGTGGTCCACACCATGGGCGGCTTCGAGGTCGAGCAGGTGCGCGCCGCCTTCGAGGTGCCCGAGGGCGTGGAGCCGCTCGTGGTGGTGGCGGTCGGGCGCCAGGGCGACCTGTCGGCGCTGGACGAGAAGGCCCGCCAGCGCGAGCTGGACCGCTCCCGGCGCCCGCTGCCGGAGCTGCTGCTGCCGCTGCGGGCCGCCGCGCGCTGAGCCCGCTCGAGCGCGGCGCCGGAGAGGAGTCCCACGTGAGGCACCGCCTCGACCCGGCCGACCACCCCCCGCACGGCCGCCTGGACCCGTCACTGGCCCCCGCGCTGGTGGTGGACGACGGCGACGTCGTCGTCGCCTCCACCCTGGACTCCGGCTGGCACGCGCCGCACCAGGGCGAGGACGCGCTCGCCAGCGGTGAGCTGGAGCCCTGGCCCGGGCACGACCCGGCGCTGGACCCCGGGCACGCGCTCACCGGGCCGGTGGCGGTGCGCGGCGCGCTGCCGGGCGACGTGCTCGAGGTGCGGGTGCTGGACGTGGTGCCGGGGGCGTGGGCGCTGACGGGCGCCGGCTCGAGGGAGACCTACGCCGACCGCGCCGCCGGGGTGGACCGCCTGCCCCGCGAGGTGCTCGTCTGGCGCCTCGACGAGCAGCGGCGCACCGCCGTGGACCAGCACGGCGACAGCGTCGCCGTGCGCGCCTTCCCGGGGCTGGTGGGCACCTGCCCCGCCGTCCCGGCCGGGGCGCCGCCGCGCTCGACGGTCCCCCCGCGGCGCACCGGCGGCAACGTCGACTGCCGCGAGCTGGTGGCCGGCTCGGCGCTGTTCCTGCCGGTGGAGGTGCCCGGGGCGCTGCTGTCCGTCGGGGACGGGCACGCGGCGCAGGGCGACGGCGAGGTCGCCGGCGTCGCGCTGGAGTGCCCCCTGGAGCGCCTGGAGCTGCAGCTGGTCCTGCACCGCGGTCAGGGGTGGTGGTCGCTGCCGGGCGGCAGGCCGTGGGCGCAGACCCCCGCCGGGGTGGTGGTCCTGGGCTGCGGCACCACGCTGGACCAGGCGGCCGCCGACGCGCTGGGGGGCGTCGTGGACCTGCTCTGCCGCCGGCACGGGCTCTCCCGGCAGCGGGCGCTGGCGCTGGCCTCGGCGGCGGTCGACCTGCGCGTCACGCAGGTGGTCAACGGCGGTGTGCACGGGGTGCACGCCGTGCTGCCGCCCGGTCGGCTGCAGGTGGGCGAGCCACCTCGCGGCGCGTGATCGAGTCGCACGCGATAGGTTCAGGACTGCGGTCCGGCCCCGCCGGGCCCGCACCGACAGCAGACGTGGCGACCACTGGCGACCACTGGCGACCACGGGCGACCACTGGCAAGCAGAGGAGACGAGATGCCCACCCGCACCGCTCGCACCGCCTGGAACGGCACCCTCGAGCAGGGCTCCGGCCAGGTCGAGCTCACCAGCTCCGGCGTCGGCACCTACACCGTGTCCTTCCCCAAGCGCGCCGCCGACGACGCCGACGGCACCACCAGCCCCGAGGAGCTCATCGCCGCCGCGCACTCCTCCTGCTTCGCGATGCAGCTGTCGGCGCTCATCGCCCAGGCCGGTGGCACGCCGCAGTCCCTGCAGGTCACGGCAGACGTCTCCCTCGGCCCGGACTCCCAGGCCGGGGGCTTCAAGCTCACCGGCATCAAGCTGACCGTGGTCGGCGAGGTCGAGGGCCTGGACGAGGCCGGCTTCGCCAAGGCCGCAGCCGACGCCAAGGCCGGCTGCCCGGTCAGCAAGGCCCTGACCGGCGTGGAGATCACCCTGGACGCCTCGCTGGAGTCCTGAGAGCGCTGCCGAGGGCGCCCGGGGCCACGGCCCCGGGCGCCCTCACGCGTCGGCGGCCCGGGCGGGCGGGGTGGCCGCAGCGGGGCCGGCGTCCGAGCCGGCCAGCTCCCCGGCAGCAGCCTCGCCGCCTGCGGCGGCGGCGCCGGCGGCCAGCACGGACCCGCTGCGCAGCCCCAGGTGCTTCACCAGCACCACCGTGGTCCCCGACTCCCCCGGCTCGAAGTGGAGCTGGTCCACGAGGATCCGCATGAGGCCCAGCCCGCGCCCGTGGGTGAGGTCGCTGCTCGGTCCCTCGGCGAGCACCTCGGCGGCCGCGCGAGCGGGGTCGAAGCCGCCGCCGCCGTCGACGACCTCGATGCGGCACCACTCGCCCTCCACGCGGATCCGCACCTCGAAGTCGGCGCCCGCGCCGGCGTGCTGGACCACGTTGCTGCAGGCCTCGGTGACGGCCAGGGCGATGTCGTCGATGCTCTGGCGGTTGACTCCGAGCTCGGTGAGCGTGGCGGTGGCGAGGTGGCGGACGACGGGGACGTGGCGCACGTCCGTCGGCAGCCGGAGCCCGTAGCTGAGGTGCACGGTGCCTCCTGGTCGGCGGGGTGGCGCAGCAGCGGTGCGATGATGGCACGGTCCTACCCGCGCAGGCCGAGCGCACACCCCGTGACCACCCGACGATCCACAGCGTGGTCCGGCGGTGACCGCGGGCACGGCCCGCCCAGCACCGCAGGAGCCACGTGCCCCCCGCCCAGCGGCCCACGGCCACCCCTCCCGAGGTCCCCACGGGCAGCGCCGGCTCCGACGCCGCGGCCCTCGACCGCGCCGTCGCCGGCGCCACCGAGGCGGCCGCCTCGGGGCCCCCCACGGCCTCGGCCACCACGGCCACCACGGCCGGCACGGCCAGCACGGCCACCGCGCCGGGGGTGGCGGCCCTGTCCGCCGACGCCCTCGCCGCCGCGGCGGCGGCGTGCGCCGACGAGCCGATCCGGGTGCCCGGCACGGTGCAGCCCCACGGGCACCTCCTCGTCATCGGCCAGGGACCCGGGGGCCTGCCGGTGCTGTCGGCCTCCGCGGGCGCCGCCGAGGCGCTCGGGGCGGCGGCCCGCGCGGGCGGCCGCCTGGAGGACCTCTCCCCCGAGCTCGCCGCGCTCGTGAGCGCCGTCGCCGGCGGTGAGGACGACCAGGCCACCACCACCCGGCCCGTGGAGCTGCCGCCCGGCTCCGGGGTCACCCACCACGCGGTGGCCCACCGCACCGCCGCCCGCAGCGCCGGTGGCGCGGGACAGGCCCCGCCCGGCGCGGTGGTGGTGCTCGAGCTCGAGCCGGCTGACGGCGACGAGGGCGCCGCCAGCCCGTGGCACCTGCAGCTGCCCGCGGTGCTGCGACACCTGCAGGACGCCGGGACCGTCGCGGACCTGACCGCCGGGCTGGCCGCCGGCGTGCGGCGCCTCACCGGCTTCGACCGGGTCATGGTCTACCGCTTCGACCAGGAGTGGAACGGGGAGGTGGTCGCCGAGGAGCGCCGCGACGACCTGGAGCCCTTCCTCGGGCTGCGCTACCCCGCCACCGACATCCCCGCCCAGGCCCGCGCGCTCTACGCCCGCCAGTGGCTGCGCATCATCCCGACGTCGAGCTACGAGCCGGTGCCGCTGGAGCCGGCGCAGCCCACCGGCGAGCCCCTCGACCTGTCGCTGGCGGTGCTGCGCAGCGTCTCCCCGGTGCACCTGCAGTACCTGCGCAACATGGGCGTGGCGGCCTCGATGTCCATCTCCCTCCTGCACGGGGACCGGCTGTGGGGCCTCATCGCGTGCCACCACTACGCCGGGCCGCACCGCCCCAGCGTCCCGGTGCGCACCGCCGCGGAGTTCCTCGGGCGCACCGCCTCGCTGCTGCTGCCCGTGGCGGTGGGGCGCGAGGCCGACCAGGACGTCGTGGCCGCCGCCCGCGTGCGCGCGCGCCTGACCGAGCTGCTGGCCGAGCACCCCGACATGCCGGTGGAGGCGCTGACCCGCGAGGAGGTGACCGTGGCCGACCTCGTGCCCTGCGGCGGGGTCGCGGTGCGCCTGCACGGGGAGCTGCGGGTGCTGGGCACCACCCCGCCGGCGGGGGTGGTGGCGGCGCTCGCGGGAGCGCTCGGCGACGGGCCGCTGGTGACCTCGTGCCTGGCCGAGGCCGTCCCCGGCGCCGCCCAGCGCGCCGGCGCCGCCGCGGACCCCGGGCAGGTGTGGGCGGTGGCCAGCGGCGTGCTGGCGGCGCCCGTCTCCGGGGGGCAGCCCGGCGACCTGGTCGCCTGGTTCCGCCCGGAGGTCCTGCAGGAGGTCACCTGGGGCGGCGACCCCCGCTCCCACGAGGTCGTCAGCGACCCCGGTGGGGCGCTGCGCCTGTCTCCCCGGCACTCCTTCGCGGCGTGGAGCGAGACCGTGCGGCGCACCGCGCAGGCGTGGGCGCCCCACGAGGTGGAGGCGGCGCTGGGGCTGGTGCGCCACCTGTCGGACTCCATGCTGCGCGAGGTGGAGCGCACCAACCGGCTCGCGACCGCGCTGCAGCAGACCCTGCTGCTGGAGAAGCTCCCCGACGTGCCGGGGCTCGACCTGGCGGTGCGCTACGTGCCCCACAGCGACGACGTGGTCGGCGGGGACTGGTACGACATCGTGCCGCTGGCCGACGGGTGCACCGCGGTGGTGCTCGGGGACGTGGCGGGCCACGGGCTGGCCGCCTCGGCGATCAGCGCCCAGATGCGCAACGCGCTGCGGGCCCACGTGCTGGCCACCCGCGACCCGGCGCAGGCCCTCGGCCGCCTCAACGACCTGGTGACCCGGCTCCTGCCCGGTGAGCTGGCCACCGCCGTCGTCGTCGTGGTCGACCCGGCCACCGGGGCGGCGACCATCGCCAACGCCGGCCACCCGCCGCTGGTGCTGCGCGGGGCCGACGGGACGGCGGTGCTGGTGGACGACGGGGCGCGCGGCCCGGCCGTCGGCCTGCTCGACGAGGTCGAGCACACGGCCACCCGGGTGCAGCTGCAGCCGGGCGGAGCGCTGCTGCTGTACTCCGACGGCCTCGTCGAGGAGCGCAGGTCGGCCTGGACCGAGCGCCTCGAGCGCGTCCTGGCCACCGCCAGCGGCCCCGCGGGCTCCCTGGACGCGCTGTGCGACCAGCTGATGCGCTCGGTCTCGGCGCGCGCCGACGACACCACGGTGCTCGCCGTCGGCTGGGTGCCCCGGGCCTGAGCACGGCCGCCGCGGCCGACGGCGCCGCGCTGGGTGCGCCGTAGGGTCGGGTCCGTGAGCAGCGCCCCCGACCTGCAGACCGACGCCCAGCCGCCGCAGGGGCCGCAGGCTCCGGAGCACCCGCCGGTGGCCCCCCGCGAGCGCGTGGTGCGCGAGCACCACGGCGACGTCGTCGTCGACGAGCACGAGTGGCTGCGCGACGCCGAGGACCCGCGGGTGCGGGAGCTGGTCGACGCCGAGAACGCGTGGGCGGCGGCGCGCACGGCGCACCTGGAGCCGCTGCGCGAGCAGCTGTTCGAGGAGGTGCGCTCGCGCACGCAGGAGAGCGACCTGTCGGTGCCCTCCCGCGACGGCGCGTGGTGGTACTACCGGCGCACGGTGGAGGGCCAGCAGTACGGGCTCATCTGCCGGGTCCGCGCCGAGGGCGCGGTGGAGGACCCGGCCGCCTGGGAGCCGCCGGCGCTGCCGGAGGACGGCTCGGCGCTGGCCGGTGAGCAGGTGCTCCTGGACGGCAACGTCGAGGCGGCGGGCTCGGCCTTCTTCTCCCTGGGCGCCGCCTCGGTCAGCCCCGACGGGCAGCTGCTGGCGTGGTCGGCGGACACCACCGGCGACGAGCGCTTCACGCTGCGGGTGCGCGACCTCGTCAGCGGCGCCGACCTCGAGGTCGCCGTCGCCGGCCTGGGCCACGGCGCCACGTGGGCCTCGGACTCGCGCACGCTGCTGTACTCGGTGGTCGACGAGGCCTGGCGGCCCTTCGAGGTGCGCCGCCACGTGGTCGGCGAGAGCGCGCCCGACGGCGCCGGTGACGCCGTGGTGCTGCGCGAGGACGACGAGCGGTACTGGCTGGGCGTGGGCCGCACCCGCTCCGGGCGGTTCATCGTGCTGTCGGCGGGGTCCAAGAGCACCTCGGAGGTGTGGCTGCTCGACGCCGGGGGCGTGGACCGGGGGCCCGGGCAGGTGCCGGTCTCGGTGGCGGGGCGGCGCGAGGGCGTGGAGTACTCCGTGGACCACGCCGTCCTGGGCGGGCGCGACGCGCTGCTGGTGCTGCACGACGACGGCGCGCCCGACTTCGAGCTGTCCCTGCTGGACGCCGAGGGGGTCCTCGACGGCTCCGCCGACCCCGCGACCGCCCACGAGCGGTGGACCACCGTCATCGGTCACGAGCCGGGGCGCCGCCTGGAGGACGTCGACGCCTTCGCCGGCCACGTCGCGGTCTCCTGGCGGCGCGAGGCGCTGCCGCGCGTCGCCGTCCTGAGGGTCGGCCGGGACGGCGTGCTGGGCGCGCCGGAGGAGGTGCCGGTGCCCACGGCGCTGGCCTCCTCGGTGCTGGCGGGCAACCCCTCCTCCGCCGCGCCCCTGCTGCGCCTGCAGCAGACGTCGTTCACCACGCCGGTGCGCGTGGTCGACCTGGACCTGTCCGGGGGGCAGCGCGACGGGCAGCTGGTGCTGCGCCGCCAGACGCCCGTGCGCGGCGGCTACGACGCCTCGGCCTACGTCGAGGAGCGCACCTGGGCGACGGCTCCCGACGGGGTGCGGGTGCCGCTGTCGGTGGTGCGCCGCGCCGACGTCGCCGCCGACGGCACCGCGCCGGGCTACCTGTACGGCTACGGCAGCTACGAGGTCAGCCTGGACCCGTGGTTCTCCGTGCCCCGGCTGTCGCTGCTGGACCGCGGCGTGGTCTTCGCGGTGGCGCACGTGCGCGGCGGGGGCGAGCTGGGCCGGCGCTGGTACGAGGACGGGCGCCTGGCGCACAAGCGCAACACCTTCACCGACTTCGTCGCTGCCGCCGAGCACCTGGTCCGCGAGCGGTGGGTCGACCCGGCGCGCCTGGTCGCCTCCGGGGGCTCGGCGGGCGGGCTGCTCGTGGGCGCGGCGCTGAACCTGGCGCCGCGGCTGTTCACCGGGGTGCTGGCGGCGGTGCCCTTCGTCGACCCGCTGACCACCATGCTCGACGAGTCGCTGCCGCTGACCGTGCCCGAGCAGGAGGAGTGGGGCGACCCGATCCGCGACGCCGACGCGTACGCGCTCATCAAGGGCTACGCGCCCACGGAGAACCTGCCGTCGGTGGAGGACGGCGGGCCGGGCTCGCCGACGTGGCCGGAGCTGCTGGTGACGACCAGCCTGCACGACACGCGCGTGCTCTACGTGGAGCCGTTCAAGTGGGTGGCGCGGATGCGGGCCCAGGCCCCCGACGGCGCCCCCGGGGTGCTGCTCAAGACCGAGGTGGACGGCGGGCACGGCGGGCGGTCGGGGCGCTACGAGACCTGGCGCGAGCGCGCCTTCGAGGACGCCTGGGCCCTGGACGTGCTCGGGCTGGCCTGACGCCCCGCGCCTGCGCGCGCTCCCGTCAGGCGCGCAGCCCCGCCAGCAGCACCTGCACGTAGCGCTGCACCACGCCGGGGTCGTGGCCGGGCCCCGGCCCGGACGTCGCGGACCCCGTGTGCAGGCGGACCGCGTGCTGCACCCCGCAGGCCAGGCGGGCGACGTCGGCGGGGCCCAGGTCGCCGCGGACCGCGCCGGCGCGCTGGGCGCGGGCGAGCAGGTCGGCCAGCAGGTGCAGCAGCTCGGCGACGGCAGCGGCTGCGGTGTGGTCGTGCGCTGCGGTGCCCACGGGGGCGGGCCCGGAGGCGGCCTCGCCGGCGGTGGCCGCGGCCACGACGTCGGCGAGCTGCCTGTCGGCGAGCAGCAGGCGCACACCCGCCTCCACGAAGGCCGGCAGCGCGCGGGCGTCGTCCAGGTCCGCGGCGGCCCGGGCGGTCGCGACCAGCTCGTCCAGCCCGCTGGCCGCCATCGCGGCGACCAGCGCCCCCTGGGTGGGGAAGTTGCGGTAGGCGGTGCCCACCCCCACGCCGGCCAGGGACGCCAGGTCCGTCAGGCCCGGGAGCTCCCCGCAGCGCTGCTGGTGCTCCCGCGCGGCGGCGAGCAGGACGGCCCGGTTGCGCTCGGCGTCGGCTCGGCGGCGGATGCTCACGTGCCGAGCGTACTTGTCAGCGGAGAGATCCTCCGCTTAGTGTCCTCAAGTGGAGGAAGGCTCCACTTGAGGAGGGGACCCGATGACCGCCACCGCACCCGACGCCCACGCCCACGCCGACGAGCGGGTCGCCTGGGACCCGCACCGCCTGCCCGACCAGTCCGGGCGCACCGTGCTGGTCACCGGCGCCACGTCGGGGATCGGCTACTTCATCGCCGAGCAGCTGGCCGGGGCGGGCGCCCACGTGGTGCTCGCGGCCCGCGACCCGGGGCGCGCCGAGGCAGCGCGGGAGGCCATCGCGGTCCAGCACCCCGGGGCGACCACCAGCGCGCTGCTGGTCGACCTCGCCTCCCTGGACGGCGTCCGGCGCGCCGGGCTGCAGCTGGCCGAGCTGGAGCACCTGGACGCCCTGGTGCTCAACGGGGCCCAGATGCGGGTCACCCGGCGCGGGGAGGCGACCGCTGACGGCCACGACGTCGTCATGGGCACCGGGCACCTGGCCGGCGCGGCCCTGGTCGAGGCGGCCCTCCCGGTGCTGGCTCGCCGTCCCGGCGGACGCGTGGTCGGCACGACCAGCGGCCTGGTGCGCCGCCTGCGCCCGGCGGTGGAGGACCTGGCGACCTCCTCGCGCCCGCTGGCCCGGGCCGGCGCGTGGAGCGGCGGCCGGCGGTACGTGCAGAGCAAGGCGGTGCACGAGGCCTACGTCTACGAGCTGGACCGCCGGCTGCGGACCGCGGGCTCGACCACGGCGGCGCTGCTGAGCCACCCCGGCGTCGCCGTCGGCTCCCGCACGCCATCGCGGCCCGGTGTCCTGGAGCACCGGCACGGCGAGCGCCGCCACGAGCCGCTCTTCGGCCTCGTCGGGCAGGGCAAGGACGCCGCGGCCTGGCCCGCCGTGCGCGCGACGACGGACCCCGCAGCGCGCGGCGGGCAGTACTGGGGTCCCACCGGGAAGACGGCCGGGCCGCCCGTCCTCGACGCGGGCGACCCCCGCTACCGCGACCCCGCCCTGGGCGCCAGGGTCTGGGCGCAGACCGAGGCGGTGCTGGGCGCCCCGCTCCACGTCGTCTGAGCCCGGCGGGGTCAGCCGGCGGCGCGCCGCACCAGCTCGCGCAGCTGCTGCTCCACGGCGTCGGTGACCTCCAGGACGGCGAAGGACGTCGGCCACATCGGCCCGTCGTCCAGCTGCGCGTCCTCCTGGAAGCCCACCGTGCCGTAGCGGGTGCCGAACTTGGAGGCCGGCTGGTAGAAGACGACCACCTTGCCGTCCCTGGCGTAGGAGGGGAAGCCGTACCAGGTCCTGGGGGCCAGGTGCGGCGCCTCCTCGGCCACGACGACGTGCAGGCGCGCCGCGACCTGGTGGTCGGTGCCCTCGAGCGCGTCGATGGCGGCCGTGCAGGCCTCGAGCTCCTTGACGAGCTTCGCCGCGCCCTTGAGCCCCGTCGCGCTGCGCAGCTCCTCGGCGCGCTGCGCCATCGCGGCGCGCTCGGCAGCGCTGAAACCGCTCTCCTGCTGGGTCATGGCTCCTCCTGTGGTCGTCGGTGGCTGCGGAGGCAGGATGCCCTGACCGCCGCCGCACCTGCGTGCGGCGGCTGCACCCGGTCGACGCGCAGCGGCCGCCAGGTGTGACCGGTGCGGCCCGGCCCGACCGCACGGACCCGACCGCACGGGCCCGACCGGACGGGCCCGAGCGGACGGGCCCGAGCGGACGGCGCGCTGTCGGCGGCGGCGTGCAGAGTGGTCCCCCGTGAGCGCTCCTGCGACGACCCCGGCCACCGACCTGCGCGAGGCCGCCGAGGCGCACCTGCGGGCCCTGGCCGGTGAGGGCGCCCGCCTGCGCGAGGACCAGTGGGCCGCCATCAGCGCGCTGGTGGCCGAGCGCCGGCGCGTCGTCGTCGTCCAGCGCACCGGGTGGGGCAAGTCGGCGGTGTACTGGGTGGCCACCGCGCTGCGGCGCCACCACCCGCAGGTCGGCGGCGCGGGCCCGACGCTCGTGGTCTCCCCGCTGCTGGCGCTCATGCGCGACCAGGTCGCCGCAGCCACCCGCTCGGGGCTGCGCGCGGTCACGCTGAACTCCGCCAACGTCGAGGACTGGCCCGCCATCGAGGAGCAGGTCGCCGCCGACGCCGTCGACGTGCTGCTCGTCAGCCCCGAGCGCCTCAACTCCGTGGGCTTCCGCCAGCGCGTGCTCCCCCGCCTCGCCCCGCGCCTGGGCCTGCTCGTCGTCGACGAGGCGCACTGCATCTCCGACTGGGGCCACGACTTCCGCCCCGACTACCGCCGCCTCGCCTCGGTGCTGGCCGGGCTGCCCGAGGGCACCCCGGTGCTCGCGACGACGGCGACGGCCAACGCCCGCGTCTCCGCCGACGTCGCCGCGCAGCTGTCCGCTGACGGCACCCCGGCCCTGACGCTGCGCGGCCCCCTCGACCGGGAGGGCCTGGAGCTCGCGGTGGTGCCCACACCGGACGTGGCCCACGCCTACGCCTGGACCGCGCAGTTCCTGCGCGAGTCCACCGGCAGCGGCATCGTCTACACCCTCACCGTGGCCGAGACGGCGCGGCTGGCGGAGTTCCTGGCCTCCGAGGAGGGCGGCGGGCACGCGGTGGCCGCGTACTCCTCGGCCACCGAGCCCGCCGAGCGCGAGCGCCTCGAGGCGGCGCTGCTGTCCGGGGAGCTGCGCGCCCTGGTGGCCACCTCCAGCCTGGGGATGGGCTACGACCACCCGCGCCTGGCCTTCGTCGTCCACCTCGGGGCGCCGAGCTCACCGGTGGCCTACTACCAGCAGGTCGGCCGCGCGGGCCGCGCGCTCGACGGCGCCGTCGGCGTGCTCCTGCCGACCGCCGCCGACGAGCGGATCTGGGCGTACTTCGACTCCACCGCCTTCCCGCCCGAGCCCGTGGTCCGCCGCGTGCTGGAGGTGCTGGAGCGCCTCAGCGGCGGCCAGGAGGGGGTGGGGCTGCCCAAGCTGGAGGTCGAGGCCGGGCTGCGGCGGGGCCGGCTGGAGGCGCTGCTCAAGGTGCTCGACGTCGACGGCGCCGTCGAGCGCGTCGCCGGCGGCTACCGCACCACCGGGCAGCCGTGGCACTACGACGCCGAGCGCATCGCCGGGGTGGCCGCCGCGCGCCGCGCCGAGCAGGCCGTGATGCGCCGCTACGCGGCCACCCCGGCCGAGCAGGCACCCGGGTCGCAGCCGTGCCTGCTGCGGGTGCTGCGCTCCGAGCTCGACGACGACGGCGCGGTCGACTGCGGCCGCTGCTCGGCCTGCACCGGGCGCCTGCCCGCACCGGCGCTGGACGTGGACGAGCAGCTGGCCGCCGCCGCGCTGCGGCACCTGCGCAGCCAGACCACCGTGCTGGAGCCGCGCAAGATGTGGCCCTCCGGCACGGCCGGGCGCCGGGGGCGCATCCCCGAGGGCGTGCGCGCCGAGCCGGGCCGCGCCCTGGCCATCGGCGAGGACCCGGCCTGGGGAGACGCCGTGGCCGCGGTGCTGCGCGAGGGGCCGTCCGCCGCGACGTGGTCCGACGTCCTCGACGGGTGCGTGCGGACCCTGAGCCGCTGGCGCTGGCCGGCGGGCCGGCCGGCGTGGGTGACGTGGCTCCCTGACGGCGCTGACGGCTCGGGCGCGGCGGGTGGCTCTTCGGTGCGCGAGGCCGCGGCCCGGGCCCTGGCCGAGGCGCTCGGTGAGGTGGGGCGCCTGCGAGTGCTGCCCGCGCTGGCGGCGGTGCCCGGCGCGCCGCTGGAGGCGCCGCGCCGCGAGGGCGCGGGTCCCGCGCCCGCCTCAGCAGCGGCCGGCGTGGCGCTGGCGCGCCTGGAGCTGTCGGTCGAGGGCCGCGAGGCGGTGGACGCCTCGGGGGGCGCGCCGGTGCTGGTGGTCGACGCCGAGACGCGCACCGGCTGGTCGCTGACGGTCGCCGCGGTGCTGCTGCGCGAGGCCGGCGCCGGCCCGGTCTACCCGCTGGCCCTGCTCAAGCGCGCCTGAGCCGGCCCGGTGCGGGGGTGCGCCTCGTACGGGAGACGCCCGCCCGGAGCACGCGGACGGGTGCCCGGCGGCCGCCGGTCCGCGGCAGGGGCCTGCGGCGTGCAAGATGGAGGCGTGGGAACTGCACCGACGGACGACGACGCCGTCGAGGAGGTGTTCGGCTCGGTCGAGCTCGCTGACGGCGACCCCACGACGCTCGTCCTCAGCGGCGAGGTGGACCTCTCGGTGACCCAGGGCGTCAGGCCCGAGGCGGAGCGCTGGGAGGCCGTGGAGAGGGTCGACCTGTCCGGCACCACGTTCCTGGACTCCTCGGGCATGCGCCTGCTCGTGCAGGTGGCCCGCCGGGTGGCGCCCCGGCGGGTGCGGGTGGTCGGCGCCGGTGGGCAGCCGCTGGCCGCCCTGGAGATGTTCGGCGCCGACCAGGTCGTCGACCTCGAGCCGGCTCCGTCGGCCGCGTCCGAGCAGGAGCGCCCCACCGGCACCTGACGGGTCAGCACCGACGGCGGGCGTCAGCCGGCGACCAGCTGGGCGCGCACGGCGTCGGCGACCTCACGGGCCTGGCCCGCGGCGTAGCGGCGGCGCGGGCCCAGGAAGAAGCGCAGCCCGTCGCCGCGGTGGCGCGGGATGATGTGCAGGTGCACGTGGGGCACGCTCTGGCTGACGACGTTGTTGTTCAGCAGCAGCGCCCCGTCGGCCCCGGTCGCCGCCTCGACGGCCCGCTGCAGGGCCTGGCTGGTGGTCAGCCACTCGTGGGCGAGGTCGGCGGGGAGGTCGTCCCAGGTCTGCACGTGGACGGTGGGCACGAGGAGCACGTGCCCGGGGAAGAGCGGGTGCGCGTCGAGGAAGGCCACCACGGTGTCGGTGCGGTGCACCACCTCCGCGCCGGCCTCCGCACGCACGATGCTGCAGAACACGCACGGCTGGTCGGACCCCCGCGGGGTGAACTCCTGCGCCACGCGCTCACCCTGCCCCTCCGCGGGCGGCGGAAACCCGTGCGGGCCCGCGGCGGACCTCACACCGTCATCCACTCGAGCTCACACAGCCTCGGGCACTCACCTCACACGGCCTCCGCGCCCTTCCTCACACGAACTGTGTGAGAAACGGCTCAGCGCAGAGCGGCGCAGGTCACGCAAGTGGTCGACGTCGGCCTGGCCAGGAGCCGCCCCGGAGCGATCTCACACCCGCAGCGCTCACACCGCCCGAAGGCGCCGTCCGCCACGCGGTCGAGCGCGGCGTCCACCTCGCGCAGCCGCGCGAGCTGGCGGTCCCTCACCGCGATCGCCTGCGCCCTCTCGAAGGCGATGGTGGCGCCCTCGGGGTCGTGCTCGTCGTCGGCGTTGGAGTCGCGCGAGGCCTCCACCACACCCGCCACCACCCGCTCCAGCTCGCGCACCTGCGCGGTGGCGTCGGCGCGCTCGGCCTCCAGGGCCGCCACCACGTCGGCCAGCGACAGCCCCTCCCCCGGGGGTGGCTGGGCGGTCACGGGCGCAGCATCGTGACGCCCACCGGGGCCGTGCCGGCGTCCATCGCCCGCACGAGCTCCTCGACCCCGGCGGCGTCGGCCAGCGGGAGCCACCGCGCGACCAGGTCCTGCGGGCGCAGCCGCCCGCTGATCACCAGGCCCATGAGCTCGGGGTAGCTGCGGGCGTCCATCCCGTGGCTGCCCAGGAGCGACAGCTCGTGGGTGATCACCCGGGTGACCTCGACCACGGGCTCGGCGGCCACGAGCCCGACCTGCACGTGCCGACCCCGCCGGGCCAGCGAGAGCAGCCCCGCGTCCAGGGCTCCGGGGCGCCCCACCGCGTCGACGCTCACCGCCACCGGACCGCCGGCGGTGTCCGCGACGGCGTCGGCGACCTCGCGCGGGGACAGCCCCGCCGTCGCCACGGTGCTGGTGGCACCGAGCTCCACGGCCCGGGCCAGGGCCCGCTCGTCGACGTCCGCGGCCACGACCTCCGCGCCCCGGGCGGCGGCCACCATGACCGCCGACAGGCCCACGCCGCCGCAGCCGACCACGAGCACCCGCTCACCGGCCTGCAGCTGGGCCCGCTGCACCAGGCCGCGGTAGGCGGTGGCGAAGCGGCAGCCGAGCAGGGCCGCCGCCCCGCCGTCGACGTCGTCGGGCACCGCGACGAGGTTCACGTCGGCGTGGCGGACGACCACCTGGTCGGCCCACGACCCCTGCGCGGTGAAGCCGGGCTGGGTCTGGTCGCGGCAGACCTGGCCGTCCCCGGCGCGGCACTCCGGGCAGGCGCCGCAGGCGTGCACGAAGGGGGTCGTGGCGCGCCGTCCCACCCAGGAGCTGTCGACGCCCTCGCCCACGGCCACGACGCGCCCGGCCAGCTCGTGCCCGGGCACGTGGGTGGCCGCCGTGCCGCCGGGGCCCGCGTGGGCGCCGACCACGACGTCGGGGTCGTGCCCGGCCCAGGCGTGCACGTCGCTGCGGCACAGGCCGGTGGCCTCCACCGCGAGCACGGCGCCGTGCGCGGGGGGCTCGGGGTCGGGCAGCTCGACCAGGGACAGGGGGCCGCCGGGCTCGGCGTACTGCAGCGCGCGCACGTCGCGCAGGCTAACCCCGCCCCGGGCCCGGCCCGCGGCGCCCGGGCGCCGCCTCAGCGGGCGGCGGCCGAGGCGTTGACGGCGGCCGGTGCCTGTCCGGCGGCGGCCAGGGCGGCCTCGACGTGCAGGCGCGCGGAGGGCAGCAGCGGCACGCCGTCCGGGGCGTCCCCGGGGCCGAGCAGCAGCTCCAGCTCGGTGCAGCACAGCCCGACCGCCTGCGCGCCGCGGGCGGCCAGGTCCGCCACGACGCCGGCGAGGTCGGCGCGCGTGACCGGGGAGAAGACCCCGCGGCACAGCTCGCCGAAGACGGCGGTGTCGACGCGCGCGATGCCGGCGGCGTCGGGCACCACCACCTCGACCCCGGACCGGGCCAGCCGCTCGGCGTAGAAGGGCTCGGTCATCGTGCCGCCGGCGCCCAGCAGCCCGACGGTGCGCGCCCCGCGCGCCAGCGCGGCGGCGGCGACGACGTCGGCGAGGTGCAGGAAGGTCGTGCCGCGCTCGGCCAGCGCCTCCTCCAGCGGGCCCGCGGCCTTGTGCATGTAGTTGGTGGCCAGGACGACGACGCCCGCGCCGGCCCCGGCGAGGGCCAGACCCTCGCGGCGCAGCTGCTCGGCGGCGGCGTCCCAGCGCCCGGCCAGCTGCAGCTCGCGCACCGGGGCGAAGTCGAGGCTGCGCACCAGCAGGTCGGCGCTGGCCAGGGGCTCGGCCGCCTCCCCCTGGGCGCGGTGCTCGCGGACCAGCTCGTTGGCCAGGCGGTAGTACAGGGCCGTCGACTCCCAGCTCATGCCGCCGAGGACGCCCAGGGTGGTCGGGGTGCTCATGCCCTCCACGGTGGTGCGCGGGCCGCGCCCGCGGTAGGCGGTGGGACCGGCAGGCACCCACAAGCACCGCTTGTGGGACAGTCGGACGGTGGACCCCCGCCGCCTGCTCGTGCTGCACGCCGTCGAGGCGGCGGGCTCCCTGACCGGGGCGGCGGCCCAGCTCGGCATGACCCAGCAGGCCGTCAGCCAGCAGGTCTCCCGGCTGGAGGCGGAGGCCGGCACCGCGCTGCTGGTGCGCCAGGGCCGCGGCAGCGCGCTGACCGAGGCCGGACGGGTGCTGGCCGGGCGCGCCGAGGAGCTGGCCGAGGTGCTGCGGGCCGCCGAGGACGACCTGGCGGCCCTGTCCGGACTGGTGCGGGGCCAGGTGGCGCTGGCGGCCTTCCCCACGGCGTCGGCCGTGGTGCTGCCGCGGGCGCTGGCCGCCCTGGCCGCCCGGGCGCCGGGGCTGTCGGTGCGCCTGACCGAGGCCGAGCCCCCCGAGGCGGAGGCGGCGGTGCGGCAGAACCGGGTCTCCGCGGCGCTGGTCTTCCGCTACGAGCGCGACCCCGAGCCGGTGCCCGGTGACCTGCTGCGGCTGCCGCTGGGACGGCACGCGGTGCACGCCGTCGTCCCCGCCGGGGAGCGAGCGCCGGCCCACCTGGCCGACCTGGCCCCGCGGGCGTGGATCGCCGGGTGCCCGCGCTGCCGGGCGCACCTGGTGCGCTGCGCCGAGGCCGCCGGGTTCACCCCCGACGTCCGGCTGGAGACCGACGACCACGTCGCGGTCCAGCACCTCGTGGCCGCCGGGCTGGGGGTCGCCCTGCTGCCCGTCTGGGCGCTGCGCGCCAGCGCCGTCCCGGGCGTGGTGCACGCCCCGGCCGCCGGACTGGACGACCGCGTCGTCGAGCTCCTGCTGCGTCCCGAGTCGCAGCGGGTCCCGGCCGTGCAGGCGCTGACCGCGGAGCTCCGCCGCGTGGTGGCCGAGGTCGACAGCGCCGCCTGAGCGCGGCCGAGCCGCAGGGGTGCGACGCAGCACACCGGTGTCGGACACGGCCCGCCGACGGACGCCACCGGTGTGGTCCACGACGCCGTGACGGGCACCACCCGTGTCGTTCACGACGCCGTGACGCGCACCCGCCGTGTGGTTCACGACGCGACGACGCACGACGCGCGTGTCGTTCACGATGCTGCGACGCGCCGCGCGCTTGTCATTCACGGCTCCGCGACGCGTCACACGCGTGTGGGTCCGGCAGGAGTCGAACACCTCGCCCCGCCGTTCTACGCGCACCGACTCGGCGCCTACTCGATCCTGCAGCCCACCGACGCGGGGCTACTCGCCGGTCGCCGTGCTGATCGGCGAGCGCTGGGAGCCCCGCGCGAGCAGGGTGGGGACGTGGAGACCAGGCTCATGGGACGCAGCGGGTGCGCCGTCTCGGCGTTCACCCTCGGGACGATGACGTTCGGCAAGGAGACCGACGAGGCGGGCGCGCACGCCCAGCTCGACGCCTTCGTGGAGGCGGGCGGCACGCTCGTCGACACCGCGGACGTCTACAACGCCGGCGTCAGCGAGGAGGTGGTCGGGCGCTGGATGGCCGACCGGCCCGCCGACGTCACCGACCGCGTGGTGCTGGCGACCAAGGGCCGCTTCCCCACCGGTGAGGGCGCCAACGACGTCGGACTCTCCCGGCGCCACCTCACCCGGGCCATCGACGCCTCGCTGGCGAGGCTCGGCAGCGGGGTCGACGCCATCGACCTGTACCAGGTCCACGCCTGGGACCCGCTGACGCCGCTGGAGGAGACGCTGCGCACCCTCGACGACGCGGTGCGCGCCGGCAAGGTCCGGTACGTGGGCCTGTCCAACTTCACCGGGTGGCAGGTGCAGAAGGCGGTCGCGCTGGCCCGCGAGCTCGGGACCGCCGTGCCGGTCACGCTGCAGCCGCAGTACAACCTCCTCGCGCGCGGGGTGGAGCTCGAGGTCGTGCCGTCCTGCCTGGACGCCGGGCTGGGGCTGCTGCCGTGGTCACCGCTGGGCGGCGGCTGGCTCACCGGCAAGTACACCCGCGACCAGCGGCCCACCGGGGCCACCCGCCTCGGGGAGGACCCCGAGCGGGGCATGGAGGCCTACGGCAAGCGCTCGGCGCAGCAGCGCACCTGGGACGTGGTCGACGCCGTTCAGCGGGTGGCGCAGCAGCGGGGCGCGTCCATGGCGGCGGTGGCGCTGGCCTGGCTGGTGGCCCGCCCGTCGGTGACCTCGGTGATCCTGGGCGCCCGGACCACCGAGCAGCTGCGGGAGAACCTCGGGGCCGCCGACCTGCGCCTGGAGCCGGCCGAGGTCGAGGTGCTCGACGCGGCCAGCGACCCGGCGCCGGAGGACTACCCCTACGGCCCGGCGGGCAGCGCCCAGCGCAGCCGGCCCGTCACCGGCGGTCGCGCCAGCTGACCGGCGGTCCCCGGTCGGGGGCGGCTCAGCCCTCCTCGAGGAGCGCCCGGGCGATGACCCGGGCCTCCTCGAGCCCGTCGTAGCGGAGCTTGTAGGTGGCGGTGCGCCCCGACCCCGTGGTGGAGAGCAGGTGGCGCCGGCCCGCGAGGTGCTTGGTGTAGTTGCCGGTGTCGAGCAGGCCCAGGCGCTCGACCTCGGCGCGCACGACGGCGTCGGGCACCGGCTCACCGCCGTCCCGGCCGCTCCAGCGGAGGGCGGCCAGCAGCAGCACGGCCGCCGTGCCGACGCGCTGGGCGCGGGTGCGGCCCAGGCGTGCGGGGTCTCCGGCCAGCTGGAGCTTGCCGCTGCGCTCCTCCCACACCCTGTCGAGCAGCTCGGGGCGCACCCCGAGGGCGTCGGCGATGGAGCCCCACGGCTCCTCCCCGGCGCCGGCGGGGGCGGGCCAGGGGCGCGGTCCCACGGCGACCAGCCGCTCGGGCCCGCGGCGGGGGGCCGACCAGTCGGCGCCGCCGTCGTCGCCGCCGGCTCGGGGGGCCAGGCGGGGGAGGCCCGCGCGCTGGGCGGCGGCGCTGGTCAGCGGCCGCAGCACCCGGGGCGGCTCGGGCCAGTCACCGCGGTGGTCGCCCCAGGGCTCACCGCGCCGCTCAGTGCGGTGGTCGGTGCGGTGGTCGGTGCGGTGGTCGGCGCGGGCGTCAGCCCGGTGGTCGACGTCCCAGGGCCTGTCGTCGTCCTCCTCCCGCCGCGGCTCCCCCGGGAGGTGCTCGCGGCCGGGCTCGGCGCTGTGCAGGCGCAGCCCGGCCGCGCCGACCCGGTCGGCAGAGCGGTCGGCAGAGCGGTCAGCGGTCGGCGGGCTCCCGCCGGCAGCACCCGCTCCCGTGGCCGCGGCGGCGCCGACGGCGGAGGCGGGCCGACCCTCGAGCGGGGCCTCGCCGGCCGTGCGGAGCACCAGGTCGACGGCGGTGGTGAAGGCCACCGCCCGCAGGTCCGAGGAGACCCCCGAGCGGTCGACGGCGTCCGCGGCGCAGCGGAGCACATCGGCGACGTCCACCCGACGAGCGTAGCGGGGGCGGGCCCGTCTGCGCGCCGGGTGACGGGAACGCGTTGTGATCGACTGGTCACTCGTCTGCCGGTGCGTCACGCGACACGTCGCCAGTACGGTCCTTCTTACTGGCCCGCGTCACGGGCTGAGTCACGTGCTGCGTCGCGACGCGGCGCGACGACTGCGCGTCGGGCGGGCGACGCGGACGGCGAGCCCTCCGCAGTCACTCCGACCGTCGGGCCGAGGCAGCGGTGACGCACCGGGCCGCGACCTGCAGTGGCGCTGCGCCCGCAGGCTACGGCGAGCGCGTCGCGGCGACGACGCGCTCGAACACGTCGCGCGGCAGGGCGGCGCCCTCACGGCGGACGGAGCCCGCGGGCAGGTGCAGCACCCTGTCCAGGCGCACCTCGCTCGGGCGGCGCTGGGCGTCCCAGGCGCCGGTGCCCACGTCCATCCAGCGCCGGCCGTCGTGGTCGCGCTGCCCCTGGGTGCGCGGCCCGGCGTGGTCCTTGCTCGTGAGCATGAGACCCACGACGTCGCCGTCCTCCCTCACGTCGAGGACGAGGACGGGCCGGTCCTTGCCCTGGGAGGCGTCCTCCTCGTAGGGCACCCACGCCCAGACGACCTCGCCCGGGTCGGGCAGGCCGTCGGCCTCGGGGGCGTAGCGGGGCTCGCCGCCCTCGGCGCGCGGCCTGGCGCGGACGGGCTCGCGGCGCAGCCGGGAGCCCTCCGAGGGACGGGTGCGCGGCCCGCTGCGGGCGGACCCGGTGCGCGGCGGCGGCGCCGGCTCGACCGGCGGGGTCCGCTGGGCGCCGGCGGAGGCGTCCGGCCCGGCGGTGCGCGCCGCGGACGCGACGGCCCCGGCGAGGTCGAGCAGCTGGCCCAGCATCCCCTTCGGCACGGGCACCACCGTAGGGCCGCGGGGAGGGACCGGGCTCGCGCCACGGCCCCTCCCCCGCGGCGTCAGCGACCCGCCGGCGCAGGGACCAGCTCGACGACGGCCCACGACAGGGCCGGCAGCACGACGCGGGCGGTCTGCGCGCCCCGCTCCCCCGCCTCGACGTCCGCCGAGCCGCCGGCGGCGGCGAGCGGCCTCAGGCCCACGGCGGTCGGCGCCGCCTCGGTGTTGGACGCGTAGCGGTCCTGCCCGTCGGCGGCGGCGAGCACGAGCGCGTCGCCCACGGCCAGGTCGGCGAAGCCGCCCAGGGCCACGGTGGTCTCGGCCGACTCCTCCAGGGAGCGGTTGGCCAGGAAGAGGGTGACGCGCGCGAGCCCGCCGTCGTCGTCGTGGTGCAGCACCGCGGAGGCGTCGACGAGGTCGACGTCGCCGTACTTCCCCGTCTCGTACCGGTCGGAGGTGGTGCGCACGTCGAGCACGTGCCCGCCCAGGGAGCGGCGGCGCACCTGCTCGAAGGGCAGCGCGATGGTCTGCTTCCACGCCGGGCCGCCCGGCTCCGAGCGCAGCAGGCCGATGACGTTGACCAGCTGGGCCTGGCAGCCGACCAGCACGCGGTCGCCGTGGCGCAGCAGGGAGTTGAGCAGGGTGCCGACCACCACGGCGTCCTGGACGGTGTACTCGTCCTCGATGACGCGGGGGGCGACGTCCCACGCGGTGCGGCCCTGGGCGCGCTCGGAGGCGTTCCAGGCCGTCTGGTTCCAGACGTTCCACTCGTCGAAGCTGATGCCGATCTTCTTGCGGCTCTTCAGGCGGGCGCCGACGGCGTCGGCCGTGGCGGCCACCGAGTCGATGAAGAGGTCCATGTCCACCGCCGAGGCCAGGAAGTCGGCCAGCGGCGTGGTCTCGGACTCCTCGTAGTAGGCGTGCGCGGAGATCATCTGCACGTCCTCGTAGGTCTCCTCCAGCACGACGCGCTCCCACTCCCCGAAGGTCGGCATGGAGCGCGAGGAGGAGCCGCAGGCGACCAGCTCGATCGTCGGGTCCACCTGGCGCATGGCGCGGGCGGTCTCACCGGCCAGGCGGGCGTACTCGTGGGCGGTCTTGTGGCCGGTCTGCCACGGGCCGTCCATCTCGTTGCCCAGGCACCAGAGCTGGATGCCGTAGGGGTCCTGGCGGCCGTGGGAGCGGCGCAGGTCGGAGAACTTCGTCCCGCTCGGGTGGTTGGCGTACTCCAGGACGTCGCAGGCCTCCTGCAGGCCGCGGGTGCCGAGGTTGACCGCGTACATGACCTCGGTGCCGGCCTTGTCGGCCCAGCGGGAGAACTCCTCCAGCCCGAAGGCGTTGGTCTCCACCGTGCGCCAGGCCCTGTCGATGCGGCGCGGGCGCTGCTCGAGCGGGCCGACGCCGTCCTCCCAGTCGTAGCCGGAGACGAAGTTGCCGCCCGGGTAGCGGACCACCGTCGGGCCGACCTCGCGGACCAGGTCGAGCACGTCCGAGCGCAGCCCGTCGGCGTCGGCCGCGGGGTGGTCGGGCTCGAAGATCCCGGTGTAGACGCAGCGGCCCATGTGCTCCACGAAGGAGCCGAAGAGGCGGCGGGGCACGGGGGCCGTGGTGTAGGCGGCGTCGAGGGAGATGC
This sequence comes from Quadrisphaera sp. KR29, assembly GCF_052644995.1. NCBI lineage: Bacteria > Bacillati > Actinomycetota > Actinomycetes > Kineosporiales > Kineosporiaceae > Quadrisphaera > Quadrisphaera sp. KR29. Next base: position 110,460 of record NZ_JBQXXG010000008.1, on the reverse strand, counting down.
GGGCGCGGGGCACGGGGCGTCCTTCCGGAACGGGCGGGCAGCGGGCGGCGCCGGCGCGGGGAGGCTCCGCAGGGGAGGTCCGCGACGCTGCGGCGAGGTCCTTTACAACGTGAGAAAGCCTGTCGGGCACCACCACCGGTGTCAACCCCGGCCAGGGGCCGCCCTCCGCCGGGCCCGGACGCCCGCCGCGGGCCCGTCCGGCCGCCCCGCGGGGCGACGAGATCGACTGATCGCCCCCGACGGGACCACACTGCGCCGGTGAGCACGACGCCGACGCGCAGACCGGTGACCATCCGCGAGGTCGCCGCGGCCGCCGGGGTCTCCCCCAAGACCGTCTCCAACGTCGTCAACGAGTACGTCCACGTCCACCCCGACACCCGCCGCCGCGTCCAGGAGGCCATCGACGCCCTCGGGTACCGGCCCTCCGCCGTGGGGCGCCAGCTGCGCAGCGGCCGCACCGGCATGATCGCGCTGGCGGTCCCGAACATCGCCGCGCCCTACTTCGCCGAGCTCGGCCGCCACGTGGCCACCCAGGCGCGCCGGCGCGGGCTCGTGCTGGCCGTCGAGCAGACCGAGGGGCTGCTGGAGCGCGAGCGGGAGGTGGCTGACGGGCAGCCGGTGCGCTTCGCCGACGGGCTGCTGCTCTCCGCGCTGGAGATGCCCGACGACGAGCTCGCCGCACCGCACCCGGACACCCCGCTGGTGCTCATCGGCGAGCACGGCGGCCCCCACCTGCCGGTGGACCGGGTCGGCATCGACAGCGCCGGGGTGGCGCGCACCGCGGTGGAGCACCTCATCGCCTGCGGCCGCACCCGCATCGCCTTCCTGGGCCACAAGGCGCCGGTGCACAACAGCGCCCGCCAGCGCACGGCCGGCTACCGCGCCGCCCTGGACGCCGCGGGGCTGCCCTTCGACGCCGAGCTCGTCCCCCCCTGCGGGGACTGGTCGCGCGCTGACGGCCACGCCACCACCGCCAGGCTGCTGCGGGAGCGCCCCGACACCGACGCGGTCTTCGCCGCCAACGACGAGCTGGCGCTCGGAGCGCTGGCCGCCCTGCGCGAGGCCGGGCGCTCGGTGCCCGCCGACGTCTCGGTGGTCGGCGTCGACGACGTCCCGGAGGCGCGCTTCTCCTGGCCGGCCCTGTCGACCGTGGCGATCGACAGGGCGTTCGTGGCCGAGCGCGCCGTGGAGCTGCTGACCTCGCGGCTGTCCGACCCAGGGCTGCCGCCGCGGCACCTGCAGACGCCGTACCGGCTGGTGGTGCGCGAGAGCTCCCGCCCGGACGCCGGGCGGTCCCCCGGCGCGGGGGTCACCCGGACGCCGCAGGAGCCGGCTCCCGACGGCGCCGCGGGGGCCGTCGCGGGCTAGGGTCGGCGGCGCCGCGGCCCCCGTCGCGCGCCGAGCACCACGCGACGCGGAGGGCAGCGCCACGTCCACCTGCACGTCCACCCGCACCTCCTCGTCCCCGGCGCCGCCAGCCGGGCCGGCCCCGGCACCGGTCCCGGGGTGGCCCGCCGGGGCGGTCGCGCCGCCGGAGGCGGCCTGCCGCTCCCACCTGCCGGGCCACCGCATGCCGCGGATGCTGTCCGAGCTGGTGCGCCGCACCCCGTGGGGGTGGCGGCGCGGCACCGTCACCTCCGTCAGCCCCGACGGCTGGATCCTGCTCGACTGCACCGAGGACGGCGCCGGGCGGGCGCCGGTGCACGCCTGGCACCACCTGGACCTCTCCTCCCGGCTGCGGCCGGGCACCGCGGTGCGGCTCCACCAGCGCGCCGCGCGCCACCCCGACGCGCCCCTGGGCGTCGGCCCGGCGGCGCTGGCGGCCGCTCCCGGCGTGCTGGACGAGCTGGTGAGCCTGCACGTGGCGCAGGGCCCCCCGCCGGTGCCGGACCCGGTGCCCCTGGACTCCTGGGCCGACCCGGCCGACGCCGTGGTGATCGACCTGCGCACCCGCGAGCCGCTGGACCTGCGCCGCTGAGCGGGGTCGCCGGGGCCGCTGATCGCGCGCTCCGGCCGGCGGCGCTAGCGTCCGGGGCGTGGCTGACGACGTCCACCAGGGCCCCCGCACCGACACGCACTTCCTCCCCGACGCCGCCACCGCGGTCGCCGACGCCGCCCGCGGGCTGGCGATGGCGCACCCGGCCGACGTCGGCGTGGTGCTCGACCCGCTGCACCTGTACGCGCGGCGCAAGGCCCCGGGCCGGCGGGTGGCGCTGGTCTCCGGCGGTGGCGCCGGGCACGAGCCGATGCACGCCGGCTTCCTCGGCCCCGGTGGCCTGGACGCCGCCTGCCCCGGCCTGGTCTTCACCTCCCCCCACCACGGGCAGGTCTACGAGGCCGCCCGCGGGGTGGCCGGGCCCGGCGGCGTGCTGCTGGTCGTCAAGAACTACACCGGCGACGTCATCTGCTTCGCCATCGCCGCCGAGCGGCTGCGCGCCGAGGGGATCCCCGTCGAAACGGTGCTGGTCGACGACGACCTCGCCACCGAGGGCTCCGAGGACCAGGGCGAGGACGACGACGCCGCCAGCCAGCGCCGCGGCACCGCCGCCACGGTGCTGGTGGAGAAGGTCCTGGGCGCAGCGGCCGACCGGGGTGACGACCTCGCCGCGCTCGCCTCCCTGGGGCGCGACGTGGCGGCGCGCTCGCGCAGCCTGGCGGTCGCCTCCCGCGCGCAGACGTCGCTGGCCACCGGCGAGCCGGCCTTCGAGCTGGGCCGGCAGGAGCTGGAGCGCGGCGTGGGGATCCACGGGGAGCGCGCGGCCTCGACCACCTCCCGCCCGCCGACGCGGGAGCTGGTCGGCGGGATGCTCGCCGAGCTGCTCGACGGGCTGGAGGCCGCCGGCGCCCCCGTCGACGACGAGGGCGTCGCGCTGCTGGTCAACGGCCTCGGCGGGACCACCTCGCTGGAGCTGCACGCGCTGCGCGCGCTGGTGGGCGACCAGCTGGCCGAGCGCGGCGTGCGGGTGGCCACCTCGCTGGTGGGCACCTACACCGCCGCCCTGGACATGCGCGGCTTCTCCCTGACGCTGCTGGCGCTGCGGCGGGGGTGGGCCGACCTGCTCGCCGCCCCCACCGCCACGCCGTCGCTGCCCGCCCTGCCGGCGCCCGAGGAGCCCCAGATCAGGGAGCACGCCGGGGACGGCGGTGCACCGCCGGCCGGGCAGCAGGCGCCGGGGACGCCCGGGGGCACCGCCTCGCGGTCCGGGGACCCCGACGACGCCGGCGCCGCGGTCGTCTCGGCGTGGGCGCAGGCGCTGGACGCCGCCCACGACGACCTCACGCGCCTGGACCAGCTGGCCGGCGACGGCGACTTCGGCGACAACGTCTCCTCGGGCCTGTCGCACGCGCGCCGCCGCGGCGGCACCCTGTCCGACGCCGCGGGCGCCTTCCTGGACGAGGTCGGCGGCAGCAGCGGCCCGCTGCTCGGGCTGCTGCTCACCGAGCTGGTCCCCGCCGTGCGCCGCGACGCGGACGGCCGGGGCGAGGTGGCCGGCGACGTCGGGGCGGCGCTGCGCTCCGGGGCCGCGGCCGTGACCCGGGTGGGCGGGGCGCAGGTGGGCGACCGCACCTTCCTGGACGCGCTCGTGCCCGCCGCCGAGGCGCTGGACGGCGGCTCCTCGCTGGTGGACGCCGCCCGCGCCGCCGTCGACGGGGCGCTCGGCACGGCCCGGCTGGTCGGGCGCCGCGGGCGCTCGCGCTACCTCGGCGACCGGGCGCTCGGCGCGCCGGACCCGGGTGCCGTCGCGGTGGCGGCCCTCGTCGTCGCCATCGCCCAGGTGCTCGAGGACGGGCCGCAGGCGCGGTCGCTGCCCTCGCCGACCGAGGTGGCCTCGGGGACCATCGGGGGGTGAGCTCCCCCTCCACCAGCACCCCGGGCCGGCGCCCGTACCGGATCATGACGGTCTGCACGGGCAACATCTGCCGCTCCCCCATGGCGGAGGTGGTGCTGCGCCACCGCCTGGAGGAGGCGGGCCTGGGCGAGGACGTGGTGGTCGACTCCACCGGCACCTCCGACGAGGAGGAGGGCGGCCCGATCGACCGGCGCGCCCGCCGGGTGCTGCTCGAGGCGGGCTACGAGGTGCCCGACCGCGGCGAGCGGGCCCACCGCGCCCGGCAGGTGCAGCCCGGGCAGGTCGAGCAGCGCGACCTGGTGCTGGCCATGACCGCCGCGCACCGCCGGGCGCTGCAGCGGCTGGCGCCGGGCGCCTCGGACCGGGTGGTGCTGTGGCGCTCCTTCGACCCGGCGGCCGCCGGGCTCGTCGGGGCGGGTCTCGACGTGGCCGACCCCTGGTACGGGGACCTGCGCGACTTCGAGGTCTGCCTGGCGCAGGTCGAGGCCGCCGCCGACGGCGTCGTCGACCGCGTCCGCGCGGAGCTGGCGCACAGCCGGTGAGCCGTGCCTGCCGCGGTGGTCCCGGCTGCGTCCGCCGACGCGCCCGGTGAGGCGCCCGGTGAGGCGCCCGGTGAGGCGCCCGGTGAGGCGCCCGGTGAGGCGCCCGGCGGCGCGCCGGCACGCCGTCCTGGCGGCGCGGTGGTCGACCCGCCGGCCGGGGATGCCCTACAGTCGCGGTTCGCCATCCAGAGCGGCCGAGAGACCTGGCTCGTCGACGCCGCAGCAACCACCCTCGGGTGTGGTGCTCCCGCCAGGCTCGATGGGAGATCTCCGTGCCGCACGTCCCGACGACCGCACCCACCGGCGCCCCCGCACGCGCGGTGCCCGGCGCCCGCCCCCCGCACCCGGCGGTGAGCCGCACCGAGGTCGCCGGGGCGCTGCTCGGGCCTGTCACCGAGCAGCTGCGCGCGGTGGCCAGCGGGCGGCGCACGCGCCCGGTGCTCTCGGTGGAGCTGTTCCCGCCCCGGCCCCAGGCCCGCGCCGGCTTCGGGGAGGCCGTCGGCCACCTGGTCAGCGCCGGCCTGGACTTCGCCAGCGTCACCTACGGCGCCGGGGGCTCCTCCCGCGCCGAGAGCGCCGCGACCGTGGCCGAGGTGCACCGGGTCAGCGCCGGGGTCCGCGACCAGGACGCTGACCCGGGCGGTCCCGCGGGCGCTCGCGCCGGCGGCGCGCTGCCGGTGCTGGCGCACCTCACGTGCGTCTCGCACGGGCCCGAGGAGGTCCTCTCGGTGGCCCGCGAGCTGGTCGGAGCCGGCGCCACGGGCTTCCTGGCCCTGCGCGGCGACCCCCCGCGCGACCCCGGCTGGCGGCCCCCGCCCGACGCGGTGCCCTCCTCGGCCGACCTGGTGCGCCTGCTCGGCGGGCCCGACCTGCACCCGGGTCCGCACCTCGGCGCCGACCGGCGCGCGCTCGACCTGGCCGTCGCCGCCTTCCCCGGTGGGCACCCCGCTTCGGCGGCGCCCTCCCAGGACATCGCGGCGCTGCGGGCCAAGGTCGAGGCCGGCGCCGGGTTCGCGCTGACCCAGGTGGTCTTCGACGCCGCGGAGTACACCGCCCTGCGGGAGCGCGCCGCGGCGGCCGGCCTCGACGTCCCCCTGGTCCCCGGCGTGCTGCCGGTGACCGACCCCCAGCGGGTGCAGCGCGTGGCGCGGCTGGCGGGCGTCGAGCCGCCCCCGTCGGTGCTGGCGGCGCTGTCCGGCTACGGCGAGGACGAGCGCTGCGCCCGCCACCGCCTCGGCGTGCAGCTCACCGCGCGGCTGTGCCGGGACCTGCTCGACGCCGGCGCGCCCGGCCTGCACCTGTACTCCATGAACCGCCACGAGGCCGTCGTCGACGTCCTCGACGCCCTTGACCTGCTGCCCGTGCCCGCCTGCTCCTGCCCCGGAGGCCGCTCGTGACCACCCCGCAGACCACCCCGCTGCCGCCGTTCCCGGCGGCCACCGTGCTGGGCTACCCCCGCGTCGGCCCCGCCCGCGAGGGCAAGCGGGCCCTGGAGGCCTTCTGGGCCGGCCGCGCCGACGCCGCCACCACCGCCGGCGAGCTGGCGGGGCTGCGCCGCCGCGGCCGCGCCCGCCTGGCCGCCCTGGGCCTGGGCGAGCAGGCGGCGGTGCCCTCCGACGCCTCCCGCTACGACGCGGTGCTGGACCTCGCCGTCGCCGTCGGTGCCGTCCCGGCGCGCTTCTCCCACCACGTGCGGCGCGGCGGCGGGCTGGACCTGGCCGGGTACTCGGCCGTCGCCCGCGGCGAGGGCGAGCACGCCCCGCTGGAGATGACCAAGTGGTTCGACACCAACTACCACTACCTGGTCCCCGAGATCGGGCCCGGCACCCGCTTCCACCTCGCCGACGACGCGACCGGCGACGGCCCGGTGGCCCTGTTCGCCGAGGCGCTGAGCGGGCAGGGCCTGCACACCCGCCCGGTGCTCGTGGGGCCGGTGACCTTCCTGCTGCTGTCCAAGGGCGCCGCGGCGGGCGACCCGCACCCGCTCACGCGCCTGGGCGACCTGCTGCCGGTCTACGCCGAGCTGCTCGCGGCGCTGCGCCGCGCCGGCGCCGCCTGGGTGCAGCTGGACGAGCCCGCGCTGGTGGCCGACCCCGCCGGCACCTTCGCGGAGGTCACCACCGGGCAGGTGCTCGAGGCGGTGCGCACGGCGTACACCGCCCTCGGGGGCGCCGCTGCCGGCGAGGAGCGGCCGCAGCTGCTGGTCACCACCCCCTACGGCGGGGCGCTGGAGGCGCTGGAGGTGCTGGCGCAGACGGCGGTGGAGGCGGTCCACCTCGACCTCGTGCGCGGCCCCGAGCCCGACGCGCTGCCGGCGGGCCTGGCGGGCAAGGCGCTGGTGGCCGGCGTCGTCGACGGGCACGGCATCTGGCGCACCGACCTGCGCTCCGCGCTGGCGCGGCTGCAGCGGCTGCGGGCGCTGGCCGAGGGCGTCGGGGCGCGGGTGGGCGTGGCCACCTCGACCTCGCTGCTGCACGTCCCCCACGACGTCGCCCTGGAGACCGGCCCCGACGGCACGCCGGTGCCGGGCTGCACGCTGCCGCCCGAGGTGCTCGGCTGGCTGGCCTTCGCCGACCAGAAGGTCGGCGAGGTGGTGGCCCTGGCGGACCTGCTCGCCGGCGGCGCGGGCGACGCCGGCCCCACGGACCGCAGTGAGGCCGCCGAGGGCACCCTGGCCGCCAGCGACGCGGTGCAGCGCTCGCGCCGGGAGTCCGCCGGGGTGCGGGTCGCCTCCGTGCGCGAGCGGGTGGCCGCGCTGCGGCCGTCCGACGCCGAGCGCGGACCGTACGCCGAGCGGGAGGCGGCGCAGGCGGCGGCGCTGGACCTGCCGCCGCTGCCGACGACGACCATCGGCTCCTTCCCACAGACCCGCGAGATCCGCGCGGCGCGCGCGGCGCACACCCGCGGCCAGCTGAGCACGGAGGAGTACGAGGAGGCGATGCGCGCGGAGATCGCCGACGTCGTCGCGCTGCAGGAGCGCCTCGGGCTCGACGTCCTCGTGCACGGCGAGGCCGAGCGCAACGACATGGTCCAGTACTTCGCCGAGCACCTGGCCGGCTTCGGGGTGACCGCGCACGGCTGGGTGCAGTCCTACGGGTCGCGCTGCGTGCGCCCGCCGGTGCTGTGGGGCGACGTCTCCCGGCCCGCGCCGATCACCGTGCGGTGGGCGCAGCACGCGCAGTCGCTGACGCCCCGGCCCGTCAAGGGCATGCTCACCGGTCCCGTGACCATCCTGGCGTGGTCCTTCGTGCGCGACGACGAGCCGCTGGCCGACGTCGCCGCGCAGGTGGCCCTCGCGCTGCGCGACGAGGTGGCCGACCTGGAGGCCGCGGGCATCGGCGTCATCCAGGTCGACGAGCCCGCGCTGCGCGAGCTGCTGCCGCTGCGCGCGGCCGACCAGCCCGCCTACCTCGACTGGTCGGTGCGCGCCTTCCGCCTGGCGACCTCCGGGGTGGCGCCGGCCACCCAGGTGCACACGCACCTGTGCTACTCGGAGTTCGGCGAGGTCATCGGGGCGATCGAGCGGCTCGACGCCGACGTCACGAGCATCGAGGCGGCGCGCTCGCGCATGGAGGTGCTGGCGGCGATCGCGGCCACCGGCTACCCCCGCGGCATCGGCCCCGGCGTGTACGACATCCACTCCCCGCGCGTGCCCAGCCAGGCCGAGGTGACCGAGCTGCTGTCCGCGGCGGTGGAGGTGGTCGACCCGCGGCTGCTGTGGGTCAACCCCGACTGCGGGCTCAAGACGCGCGGCTACGCGGAGGTGGTGCCCTCGCTGGAGCACCTCGTGGCCGCCGCCGGGGAGGTGCGCGCCTCCCTGGCGCAGCGCGTCTGAGCCCTCAGCGTAGGGCCGGGCGGACGGCCATCAGCGGGGCGGCGTCTCTGCACGTGCAGAGGCACTGCTCGACGCTCGGTGATGGGTGGCTCTGCGCCACTTCCGCGTTGGCGCAGGGCCACCCTGTGCCAGTCGGCGGCCGATGCGGATCAACTGACGTCGAGCACGCCGACCTCGTCGCCGGTGAGCCGGCGCGTCCACAGCGGCGCGGGTCGGCGTCGTCGCCAGCGGTCAGCTGCAGCGGGTGCGTAGTCAGATGCTCTGGGCACGGCGGCCAGTTGGTAGGGCGGTGCCACCACAGGGACTCGACCACCTCGACGTGCGCCGCGTCCGCGATGCGCGCCGCCTCCTCGGCTGCTGCCTCTCCGTCGGCCCGACCGCCGGAGACGCCCAGGTCACCGTCACCGCTGACGCGGAACCAGCCCCAGGGCAGCGGCCACGGAGCCGGCCATTCGCGTTCGCGGGTGGCCGGCACCTCCAGCTCCGCGGCGATGCCGTCGGCTGCGGCCAGGACGACGAGCGCCTCCAGCGCCGCGACGGCGGGTGCGCGCACCGCGGGGCGTGACGGCGGACGGGCAGAAGTCCGCGACACGCCGCGGCGGAGGCGCCCAGACGGGGTTGCACACGTCCGGCGTCACGGGAACACCCGCGCGAGCGGGGTGGTTGACCACCAAGTCCATGCACATGCATAGGCTTGGCGGCAGGCCCCGCCGCCCGACCAGAGCCCCAGGAGGCGCACCGTGCAGTTCGGCGTGTTCACCGTCGCGGACCAGACGCCCGACGTCCACACCGGTCACACACCCGGCGACCTCGAGAGGATGCGCTCCCTCGTCACCATCGCCCAGCACGTCGAGGCCGCCGGCCTGGACGTCTTCGCCATCGGCGAGCACCACGAGACCGGCTTCGTGACCTCCAGCCCCACCACGGTGCTCGGGTACATCGCCGGGCGGACCTCGCGGCTGCGCCTGTCGACGTCCATCGCGCACATCACCACCAACGACCCGGTGAAGCTCGCCGAGGACTACGCCACGCTGCAGCTGCTCTCCGACGACCGCGTGGACGTCATGTTCGGCCGCGGCAACTCCATGGCCGGCTACTCGGCGTTCAACAAGGACCCGCGCGCCTCGGTGCAGCTGACGGTGGAGAACTACCAGCTGCTGCGCCGCCTGTGGGACGAGGACTCCCCGGTGGACTGGCAGGGCCAGTTCCGCGGCCCGCTGCACCAGTTCACCGCCACCCCGCGGCCCCTGGACGGCGTCTCCCCCTTCGTGTGGCACGGCTCCATCCGCACCCCCGAGGTCGCCGAGATCGCGGCGTACTTCGGCGACGGCTACTTCGCCAACAACATCTTCTGGCCCAAGGAGCACTACATCCGCCTGATCAACCTCTACCGCGAGCGCTGGGAGCACCACGGCCACGGGCCGGGCAGCACCGCGGTGGTCGGCCTGGGCGGCCACGTGTTCATGCGCAAGAACAGCCAGGACGCCGTGCGCGAGTTCCGCCCCTACTTCGACGTCGCGCCCGTGTACGGCGGCGGCCCGAGCCTGGAGGAGTTCGCCCGCCAGACGCCGCTGACCGTCGGCACGCCGGACCAGGTCATCGAGAAGACGCTGACGTTCCAGGAGTTCTTCGGCGACTACCAGCGCCAGCTCTTCCTCGTCGACCACGCGGGCCTGCCGCTGAAGACGGTGCTGGAGCAGATCGACATGCTCGGCGAGCACGTCGTCCCGGCGCTGCGCCAGGAGCTGGAGGCGCGCCGTCCCGCGGGCGTCCCCAGCGACCCGCCCAGCCACGCCACCCGGGTGGCGGCCCGCGCTGCAGACGCGAAGGCCGCCCAGAGCGCGTGACCAGCACCAAGCTCGCCGTCGAGGCCTGGGAGGCGCTGTTCCGCACCCAGGCCTCGCTGGTGCGCCGCTTCGGCGAGCAGGACGTGTGGGCGCCGCAGCACGGCGTGGGGCTGCGCGAGTACGACGTGCTCTACGCCCTCACCACGGCCGAGGGCGGGCGCGCCCGCCTCGGGGCGCTCGCCGAGGCGGTGCTGCTGCCGCAGCCCTCGCTGAGCCGGCTCGTGGACAGGCTGGTCGCCCAGGGGCTGCTGCGGCGCGAGCCGGACCCGGCCGACCGGCGCGGCGTCGTCCTGGTCCTCACCGACGACGGGCGCGCGGTGCAGCGCGAGGTCGGGCGCCGGCACGCCGCCGCCATCGCCGACGCCCTCGGGGAGCACCTGGGCGACGCCGACCTCGCCGTCCTGCGCGACCTCTGCCGCCGCGCCCTGGGCGCCTGAGCGCTCCCCCGACCGGGTGGCGCGGGCGGCGGGCGCCGTGGACCGGCCCCGCCGCTGCCGACGTGGTGGTGTGACGACGCACCACCGCTCCTGCCCTGCCCACCGCGACGAGGCGGGCTTCACCCTCGTGGAGCTGCTGGTCGTCATGGTCGTCATCGGGGTCCTGGCGGCCGTCGCGGTCCCGGTCTTCTCCGCCCAGCGGCAGAGGGCCGCGGAGACGGCGCTGAAGGCGGACCTGCGCACCATCGCCACCGCCGTGCACGGCCAGGGGCTCGAGGCCGGCAGGTACCCCATCGCCCGTGACGTGCAGGCGGCGGGCACGGCGCTGCGCACCTCACCGGGCGTGCGGGTCTCCGTCATCTGGGCCTCGACCACCGACTTCTGCCTGGCGGGGACCAGCTCCTCGGCCGGGCCGGACCCCACGGGCATCGGCGCCCCGGTCGGCGTCAGGACGAAGATCGTGGTCGTCTCCGCCACCCGGCCGCCCACCGCGGTGACGTCCGGCAACCCCGGCTGCCTCGCCGCGCCGGGGGCGACCCTGGGCGCTGACAACGGGTACTGGGACCAGGGCGGCTACCAGGACGGCGCGATCCGCTAGCAGCCCTCAGGCCCAGATGGCCGCGGGCCAGCCCTCGGGGGTGACCTGCGGCGGGTCCGGCAGCGGGCGCGCCAGGCCCAGGGCGGCGCGGCGGGCGACCCAGGCGACCGCCGCGGCGTCGAGCACGTCGTCCACGGCGGCGCGCCCGGCCTCGCCGAGGTCCTCGGGGACGACGACGCCGTGGGCGGCGAGCAGCGCCCGGCGCCGTGCGGCACCCGCCCAGCTCCTCTTGCGCTCGGCCAGCGGCAGGCAGCCGGTGGCGCGGCCGGCGGCCAGGGACGCCATGACGCCGAAGGCCATCTCGGGGTGCACCTCGACCACCCGCAGCGCGGCGGTCACCGCGGGGTCGCGGACCCAGGCGTCGACCTCCAGGACCTTGGCGCGCAGCCCGTGCGCCTGGACGCTGACGCCGGACCCGGTCACCGCGCGGGAGATCGCGACGGCGTCGGCGTGCGAGGGGGCCTCCAGCGCGGCGCGGACGGGCGTGAGGAACACCGACGAGCGGCGGGCGCCGAGCAGCTCGCGCGCGGCGAGGTCGGCCGCGCGGTGGCCGGACCCGACCAGCCCGATGGGGATGTCGAGGCCGACGACGTCCAGGGGCCCGCCGCGCCCCGCCGCGGTGACGAGCGCGCGCACGTCCGCGGCGGTGTGCGCCTCCACGTGGAGGGCCCCGGGCGGGGCCTCGGGCGGGGCGTCGGGCGGGGCGTCGAGGACGACGCCGACCCAGCGCCCGTCCCAGACGTCGGCGCCCAGCACCCTCACGCCATCACCCTCACGCCAGCGCTCCCACGCCAGCAGGCTCGCACGACCACGCCGCCCCGCGAGCGGGGTGGGCGGGCCCGCTGAGCGGGCCCGGCGGGCGCGGCGCGGCTCAGGCGGTGGTGAGCACCCCGGCGCGCTCGGCCTGGTAGGCCTCCACCACCGCGCGGGGCAGCTTGCCGCGCGGGCTGACCTCGAGCCCGCGCTCGCGGGCCCAGGTGCGCACCGCCGCCCGGGCCGACGGCTCGCGCAGGTCGAGGGTGACCGGGGCGGGGGGCCCGCCGGCGGCCTGGCCGGCGGCCTGGCTGGCGGGGAGGTCGGGCTGCTCGGGTCGCACCGCCCGCTCGGCGCGCGGAACCGGCACGCGGACCGCCGCCAGCGCCTGCGTCAGAGGTCCCGGCCCTGCGCCCTGCGGGGAGGCGGCCCCCACGCGGGGCAGGGAGCCGGTGGCCACGGCGGCCGCGGCGAGGGCGGCGAGGACGTCGTCGACGTCGACGGCCAGCGCGCGGGCGGCGGTGACCAGCTCCTCGCGCTCGGCCTCGCCGGCGCCCGGCTCGCGCCCGACGGCGCCCGCCAGGGCCAGCACCACCCCGCGGGAGGCGGCGCGGACCTGGGCGCGGGTGAGGTTGGCGGCGTCCGCCAGCAGCGCGAGGGTGCGCGCGGCGTCGTCGTCGAGCGGACCGGCGGCGAGGGCCTCGGCGAGCAGCTCCACGTGGGCGGCCACCGCGGGCAGGGGCAGGTCGGGGCCGTCCAGCGCCAGCGACTCCAGCACCACCGCCAGGCGCCCCGGCTGGGAGGCCAGCGAGGGCAGGGAGGGCTGGGCGTCGGTGCGGGGGGCCGCGCAGCTGAGCGGTGGCACCTCCACGGCCGGCCAGGCGGTGCCGGCGGCGCGCGCGACCACGGCCGCCTGCGCCTCGCTGCGCTCCCCGGCGCGGGCCAGGTAGCGCTGCAGCAGGCCGGCGGCCGCGCGGGCGTCGGTGAGGGCGGTGGGCACCCCGTCCAGGGCCACCCCGGCGGCGCGGCAGCAGTCGGCCAGGCGGCGGCGGTGCAGGCCCGGCAGGTGGCGCCAGCTGGCCTCGAGGGTGCACAGGACCGGGACCAGCGGCACGACGACGTCCACCGCGGCCAGCTCGGCGCGCAGGTGCGCGAGGTCGGCGGCCGCCCCGTGCGCCACGAGCACCCGGCCCGCGAGCGCGGCGACCAGCTCGCCGGCCACCTCGGCCAGGGTGGGCGCGCTGGCCAGCTCCTCGGCCGAGGCACCGGCGCTGGCGGCGAGCACGGCGAGGTCCACCGCGGCGGGGCCGGCGGCGTCCGCCTCGAGGGCCGCGGCGGGGGTGCGCACGGAGGGGCGCAGCAGGGAGGTCCACTCCCCCACCACGGCGCCGTCGGGGTCGAGCTGGACGACGGCGACCTCCAGCACCCTGTCGCGCACGGGAGAGGGTCCGCTGGTGACCACGTCGAGCACGGCGTAGCCCTGCTCGTGGGGGGCGCGCTCGCTGGGCGCGAAGGGCACCGACCCCACCACGTCGGTGGCGACGACCTCGTCGCGGGCCGCGGCGCGGGCGGCGACCTCGCAGACCACCGACAGCGGCTGGGTCACCGCGCGGCCGACGGCCTCGGAGGCGCGCAGGGCGCCCAGCTCGGTGCGCAGCGCGGAGCCCCGCAGCGCCAGCGGCATCACGGGCACGCCCGCCGGGGTGCGCCCGCCGGGCGCGCCCGCCGTGAGGGAGAAGCGGCGCGCGCCGTCGGTGCGCCTCATCAGCCGGTCCAGCACACCCACGCCTCTGCCCTCCTGTCACAGCGGGCCACGTCCGCCACAGCGGCCCCACCGGGAGTCTGGCGGGCGCGGGCACGGCGGCGGGCGGGAACGCCGATTCCCGTGCCGGCCGCGGGGGCTGCCCGACCGCTGGCGGGCCCCACCGGCGCGTTCACCCGTCCGGGCGAGCCGGGTGGGGACACGCTGGGCGCGTGCCGATCCTCGACGGGGAGGATGGGTGCTCGGACGGGGAGGTGTGCTGCGGTGACGTGCGAGGCGTGCGGAGGGCGGGGCTTCGAGCTGGTGGGCGTGGAGCCCGCGGGCGTGGTGGCCCTGCGGTGCGGGCGGTGCGCGCGGGTGCAGCGGGTCGTGGCCGACCCCCGGCCCCCGGCCGGTGCTGTCCGGCGGCGCTCCCGCTACCTGGCCTCCTCCGAGCGTCCGGCCTCCTCCGACCCCGCCGCGGGACCGGTGCCCGTGGGCGAGCCGGTCCCGGCAGCCGCTCCGCCGCGCTGACCGCGGTGACCGCGCTGTCCCGCCGGCGGCGGCGGCGTCCCCCGGTCGCCGGGCCGCTCCCACGGGGACGCGGGCGCCCGCGCCCGGCAGGATGGGGACCGTGACGAGGATCGCCGCCTGCCAGCTGGCCCCCGTGCCGGACGGGCTCGCGGCCAGCGCCGAGCTGACGGCCGACGCCGTCCGCGAGGCGCTGGCGCAGGGCGCCGACGTCGTCGTCCTGCCGGAGCTGGTGGCCACCGGTGGGGTGCTGGAGGACGTCGAGCAGGCCCGCGCCGTGGCGGTCGGCCCGGGGCACGGCGTCTTCGCGGCCTGGGCCGCGGCGTGCACCGCCCGCCAGGGAGCGGTGGTGGTCGGCGGCTTCGCGGAGGCCGGTGACGACGGCCAGCTCTACGACAGCGCTGCCCTCGTGGACGCCACGGGCCTGCGCGCGGTCTACCGCTGCGCCCACCTGTGGGACTCCCAGCGGACGGTCTTCGCGGCGGGCTCGGCGCCACCGCCGGTGGTGGAGACCGCCCACGGGCGCGTCGGGCTGCTCGTCGACTACGACCTGCGCTTCCCCGAGTGGACCCGCACCGCCGCGCTCGGCGGCGCTGACCTGCTCGCCGTGCCGGTGGCCTGGCCCGCCGCGCAGCCCGGTGAGGGCGGCGGACCCGACGGGCAGCTGGTCGCGGCGGCCACCGCGCGCCTGGAGCGGGTGGCGGTGGCCTGCGCGGACCGCAGCGGCCCGGGCTGGACGGCGGGCAGCTGCATCGTCTCGGCCGGCGGGCAGCTGCTGGCCGCCGCCGGGCCGGGGCGCGGGGCCGCCTGGGCCGACGTGGACCTGCTCGCCTCGCGCGACAAGCTGGTCGCCGGCGCCTCCGACCTCTGGCTGGACCGGCGCCCGGAGCTCTACGAGCGGTTGACGCTGCCGCGCGCCTGAGCGCGCCGCCGCAGCCTGACCAGCACGTCGGCCGCGGCCACCGCGGCCAGGCGCCCGGCGACGAGCATCGCCACCACCGCGAGGCCCACCGAGAGCCACCACGGCAGCCCGCGGGTGGCCGCCCGCACCAGCACGAAGGCGCCCAGGGACACCAGGAAGGACACCACGGGCACCCACGCCGGTGCCCTCACCGGCGCACCACCGCCGGTGCCTCGCCGCTGCGCGCCGCTCGCTGTGCCACCCGACAAGCATGCACCCCCCTCGCCCACCCGACGGTGACCGCCGGGGAGGTGAGGGGGGTGCGTGCGTCAGTGCGGCTCGGTCGGGCCCGGGTGCCGCGGCTCGCTCAGAAGCGGCCGTAGACCACGTTGCTGCCCCAGATGGAGCGCTCGGTGACGGTCTTGCCGGAGCGCGGGGAGTCCATCAGCTTGCCGTTGCCGGTGTAGATGCCGACGTGGTAGGCGCGGCCGCCGCGGACGAAGAAGACCAGGTCGCCGGGGCGGGCCTGCGAGGCGCTGACGCGCGAGCTGGCCTTGAGCTGGGCGTCCGCGGTGCGCGGGATCGAGATGCCGTTCTTGGCGTAGACGTGCTGGGTGTAGCCCGAGCAGTCGAAGCCGGACGGGCTGGTGCCGCCGTAGCGGTAGGGGGTGCCGATGTACTGGCTCGCGGTGGCCAGGACGGCGCCGCTGTTCAGGACGGGCGCGGCGTTCGCGGGGAGCGCGGCACCGGCCACCAGGCCGCCGGACAGCGCGAGACCGGCGACGAGCCGGGTCAGCGTGCGGCGGGTCTTGCGGGCAGGCGTGACGGCATGGGTCATCGACATGGGGGTGTGAGCCTCTCCGACGCCTGCGAGGTGAGCTGTCGGGTTCGGGAGGTGAGGTCCCCCGGCTCGCTAGGCGAGCTTCACCCCGAGGACGCACGAGCGCTCCGAGGAGCACGGCGCCCGGAAGTGGTTCCCCCGTCCCCTGCCACTGGGATCTGTGGACCTCGGCGCGCTGGCAGGGGCTCGGCGTGCGCGACGAGGACTCCCAGATCGTCTCCGGGAGCGAGCAGAAAGTACCTGGAAGTGACGAGAACCCCCAAACGTCCCAGGTCGCAACCGTGATCGGATCGTGACACGCCGCCTCCCGGAGACGGATTGTCGAAACTTTCCGACGCGCTGGGACGGCTCCGCGCCGGCGCGCCGGGCAGCCGTCGCCGGGGCAGGATGACGCGCGTGGCAGGAGGCGGGCGGCTCACGGACCGCATCGACGCCTTCCAGCGCCGCCACCCCGCGAGCGCCTTCCCGCTCGCCGTCCTCTACAAGCTCGCCGACGACCGGGGTCCGCACCTGGCGGCGCTGATGGCCTACTACGGCTTCGTCTCGGTCTTCCCGCTGCTGCTGCTCCTGGTCTCCGTGCTCGGCTTCGTGCTGGAGCCCCTCGCCGGCACCGACCCGGAGCTGTCGGGGCGGGCGGTGACGACGACGATCGACGCCCTGGCCGGGGTCCCCGTGCTGGGCAGCGCCCTGGAGGGCAGCATCACCGGGCTGCGCGGCAGTGGCGTCGCCCTGACCATCGGGGCGCTGGGCACGCTGTACGGCGGGATGGGCGTCATGCAGGCCACCCAGGCGGCGCTCAACCGCATCTACGCGGTGCCGCGCTTCAAGCAGCCCAACCCGTTCCTCTCGCGGCTGCGCAGCATCGTGCTGGTGCTCGCCCTCGGCCTGCTGGCGCTGCTGGCCACGGCGATCTCGGTGGTGCTGCCGCAGGTGGCCGACGCCGTGCCGGTCGGCGGCGGGCTGCTGCTGGCGGCGGGCACGCTGGTGCCGTTCGCGATCAACACGTGCATCTTCGTCGTCGTCTTCCGCGTCCTCACCGCCGTGCACCTGGGCTGGCGCAACGTCGCCATCGGGGCGCTGGTCGCCGCGGCGCTGTGGGAGGTGCTGCAGACGGTCTTCGCGCGCCTCGCCGGCGCCTACCTGCAGCACGCCGGGGACGTCTACGGCGTCTTCGGCGTCGTCCTGGGCCTGCTGGCGTGGCTGTACCTGCAGTCGATGGCGCTGGTGCTCGCCGCGGAGGTCAACGTGGTCCGCCAGCGCCGGCTGTACCCGCGGGCGCTGCTGACGCCGTTCACCGACGACGTCGACCTCACCCCGCAGGACGTGCGCGCCTACACCGGCTACGCGCGCAGCGAGACGTACAAGGGCTTCGAGACCGTGGTCGCCACCTTCGACAAGGACGGCTCCGAGGCCGGCGGCGCGCACCCGGCACCCACCGACGACGACGGCGAGCGCGCCGGCGTCGGCTGAGGGCGGCCTCAGCTGAAGGCGGGCGCCTCGGCGGGCTCGACGACGCGCCGCGGCCGCGGCCGGCGCGGCGTGAGGCGCACCGGCGGCAGCGGCGGGGAGGGGATCCGCTCGGACGCGTCGTGACCGGGCACCCGGCCGAAGCGCTCGGCGGCGGCGTCGGGGTCCTCCCAGTCGGCGCGGGCGGCGGCGACGTCCTCGTGGGTGCGGCCGATGAAGTTCCAGAACATCACCAGGTCGTCGGTGGAGGGGACGCCGCCCAGCAGCAGCTGGCGGGCGCCGTCGGCGCGGCGCAGCCGCAGCGACGAGCGGCCCGGCGCCCAGTGCCGCAGCACGGGTCCCCCGCCGTGCTCGGTGCGCCCCCCACCGGGCTCGTCCAGGGTGAGCAGCGCGTGCTCGTGCGCGGGGTCGACCTCCACCTCGACGTCGGCGCCGTCGTCCAGCACCAGGTCGGCGCCGACCAGGCCCGGCGCCACGCCCGCCGGCGACGTCGCGCCGCCGAGGGAGCCCACGAGCACCGTGGCGCGCACCCCGCCGCGCGGGCCGCCGACCTCCAGCACGGGCAGGTCGCGGTGCTGCTCGAAGCGCGCCGGCGCGCCGTCCTGCTCGCGCGGCAGCACCACCCACAGCTGCACCGCCGACAGCAGCGGCGCCCCTGCGCCGCCGTCGGGCAGGGAGTGCTCGCTGTGGGAGACCCCGCGCCCGGCGGTCATGAGGTTGAGCTCCCCGGGGCGCACCTCGACGTCGCTGCCGACGCTGTCGCGGTGGCGGATCCGCCCGACCAGCGGCCAGGTCACCGTCTGCAGCGCGGTGTGCGGGTGCGGCTGGACGCGCATGTCCACGCGCTGGGGCCCGATCTGGTCCAGGAAGCACCAGGCGCCGACCGTGGGCACCTCCCGGTGCGGCAGCCACCGCTGCACGCTCATGCCGCGCACGCCGCCCAGCGGCACCTCGCGCCCCTCCAGCAGCCGGTCCGGCTCGCCCGCTCCCGCAGTCCCCGCAGCTCCCACCCCGCGAGTGTGCCCGTCCGCGGGCTGGCCGGCTGCCGGGAGGATGCGGGCGTGAGCACCCCCCTGCTGCTGCGCCGCTGCCGCCTGGTCGACCCCGCCCGCACCCACGAGGGCCTCGTCGACGTCCTGCTCGACGGCGGGGTGGTCGCCTCGGTGGCGCCGAGCACGACGACGACGGCGTCGGGTTCCGAGCAGGTCCTCGACCTGGAGGGGCGCTGGCTGCTGCCGGGGTTGTGGGACGAGCACGTGCACCTGGGGCAGTGGGCGCTGGTGCGCCGCCGCCTGGACGTCTCGGGCGCGGCCAGCGCCGCCGAGGCCGCCGCCGCGGTGGGGGCGCGCGCCGCCGCCGAGCGGGACGGCGCCGCGGCAGCGGGCGTGCTGGTCGGGTACGGCTTCCGCGACGGGCTGTGGCCGCACGCCCCCTCGGCGGAGCTGCTCGACGACGCCGTCGCCGCCGCCGGGGACCCGCGGCGGCCGGTGGTCCTGGTCTCCGCGGACCTGCACTGCGCGTGGCTCTCGACGGCGGCGGCACAGGAGGTCGCGGCACCGCTCGGGGTCGTCCCCGACACCACCGGGCTGGTGCGCGAGGAGGCCGCCTTCGCGGTGCAGCGGGCGCTGGGGCGGGTCGGGCAGGCCGAGCTGGACGCCGCGGTGGCCGACGCCCTCGCCGAGGCGGCCGCTCGCGGCGTCGTGGGCGTGGTCGACCTGGAGATGACCGACGCCCTCGGCGGCACCGCGGCGGTGTGGGCGCGCCGCGCGGGGGCCGCGGGTGCGGCGGCGTCGGCGGGGCTGCGCGTGGAGGCCGGCACCTACCCCCAGCACCTCCAGGAGGCGCTGGCCGCCGGCGTGCGCGGCGGCCAGCCGCTGGCGACGGGCCAGCCGCTGGTGGTCGCCGGCCCGTTGAAGGTCATCACCGACGGGTCGCTCAACACCCGCACCGCCTGCTGCCTGGACCCCTACCCCGGGCGCACCGGGCCCAGCAGCCGCGGCGACCTGGCGTGGCCGCTGGAGGCGCTGACCGCCCTGGTGCGCCGCGGCCGGGCGGGCGGGCTGGAGCCCGCCGTGCACGCCATCGGCGACGCCGCCGTCCGGGTGGCCCTGGACGCCCTGGCGGCGAGCGGTGGCGGCGGCCGCGTCGAGCACGCCCAGCTGGTGGCCGACGACGACGTCGCCAGGTTCGCCGCGCTCGGCACCACCGCCAGCGTGCAGCCGGCCCACCTGCTCGACGACCGCGACGTCGCCGAGGTCCACTGGCGCGGGCGCACCGGCCGCGCCTTCCCGCTGCGGGCGCTGCTCGACGCCGGTGCGCGCCTGGCGCTCGGCTCCGACGCGCCGGTGGCCGCGCTCGACCCGTGGCTGGCGGTGGCGGCCGCCGTCGCGCGCACCGACCCCGGCGACGGCTCCGCCGACGGCTCCCGCGGGACGGCGGGCGGGGGGCCGCGGCCGCCGTGGCACCCCGAGCAGGCGATCACCCCTGCGGAGGCGCTCGCGGCGAGCGCGCGGGGGCGGTCGGTCGTCGCGGTCGGTGACCCCGCCGACGTGGTGGCGCTCGAGGCCGACCCGCTGGCCGACGGCGTCGCCGCCAGCGGTGCGGCGCGGGTGTGGCTGACGGTGGTGGACGGGCGGGTCGTCCACCACCCGCCGTCCTGATGGCACAGCGCGGCGTCCCCCCGGAAGGGGGACGCTGGGCCTAGCCTCGGGTGGCACCGAGGGGTCCGCGCGGTCGCGGACGCCGCGACCCGTGAGGAGCCCCGCCGCCGTGCCCGGTCCCGTCACCGCAGAGCCCTCGTCGAGCGGCGGACCACCTGCGGACGGGACGGGCACGCCCCGGCGGCAGCCGCCGGGCCACCTGGGCCGCGCCTACCGGGTCGCCTTCTCCGAGACGGGCGCGCTGGAGGTCGTGCTGCCGCCGACCGAGCAGGCCGCGGCTCCCCGTGCGACGGCCGGGCCGGCGGCCGGGCCGGCGCCCGACGGCGGACCCGCACCCCGCATCGCCGCTCCCCGGCGGCCCTCACGCTCGGGACCGGCGGGCCCCGCCGTGCACCTGCCGTCCGCGGACCGGGCCGGTCACCACGAGCGGCCGACGCCCGCCACGCCCGCCGCGGCTGCCGTGCCCGCCGCGGCTGCCGCGCCCGCCGCGCCTGCCGGCTCGCCTGCGTGCGGGCACCGGTCGGAGGACGCCCGGCGGTCGCTGGTCGTCGGGCTCGCCGTCGGCGTGGTGCTCGGCCTGCTCCTGGGCGCGCTGCTCACCGTGCTCGGTGCAGCGCTGCTCGGCGTCCTCCCGGGCTGGTCCTGAGGTCTGCGGACCGCGGCGCGGGCAGCACCTCCCGCGGACCGGGCCGCTCACGTCGAGCGGGCCGGGAAGCGGTCAGTCGAGCAGCCAGACCCACAGCTCCTGGCCCCACGCCAGCAGCAGCACCAGCAGCGCCGAGGCCGCGACCAGCGTGGTGAGGCAGGTGGCGAGCTCCCACCGCGGCAGGGGCTGGTGGCGCGCCCACCGCAGGCCGGAGGCGGCGTGCAGCGCCGCGCCGAGCACGACGAGCGGGCCCACGAGGACCGCCAGCACCTCCACCGCCCCGAGCGCGCGGGCGAGGCCGGACGCCTGAGGCTCGACGAGGGTGTCGGTGGTGACCCCGTAGGCGAGGTCTCCGTCGGTCCAGCCGACGCCGGCGCGGGCCAGACCCGCCACGAGGTCGGCGTGCGCCGCGAGCACCACCAGGGTGGTGGCGAGCAGCGCCGCCTCCAGCCACGGCCGCGCGCGGGGCGGCGCCTGCGTCGGGGCGATCACGCGAGCAGTGTGGCGGACCGCGGCCGTCGCCGTCACGGTCGTCGTCCTCGCCGTCGTCGTCGTCAGAGGGTTCAGTGCGGCTGCTGCTCGAGGGCGTCGCGGACCGTGGCGGGGCGGTGTCCGAGCAGCTCGGTGAGCAGCGGGGAGGTGCCGGCGAAGAAGCCGCCGCCTGCGGCCTCGTGCATGCCGAGGGTGAAGCGCACCACCCCCTCCGGCTGGCCCGCCGCCACCTTCGCGGCCACCCACTGCTCCGGGTCGACCAGCACCCGCTCGACGCTGCGGCCTGACAGCCGGGAGGCGACCTCGGCGACGTCGGCCCATGTCGGGGCCTCGTCCGCCGTGAGGGTCAGCGGGCCCTGCAGGCCCGTCTCGCCCGCGGCGAGGCGGGTGATGACGACGGCGGCGGCCCGGGCGAGGTCCTCGCGTGCGGTCCAGGAGACCGGCCCGTCGGCGGGCACCTCGATCCTGCCGCTGGTGCGCCAGTCCCCCGCGAGCCAGGCGAGGCTGTGGGCGTAGAAGCCGTTGCGCAGCGAGGTCCACGGCAGCCCCGAGCCGGCCAGGGCCTCCTCGGTGGCGGCGTGGTCGCGGCCGGGGCCGAAGGGCGTCCCGGGCGAGGCGCCCTGGTGGCTGGTGTAGAGGACGTGGCCGACGCCGGCGTCGACGGCGGCCTGGACTGCTGCGGTGTGGAGGGCGACGGCGTCGGCGAAGGGGTCGCTGGAGGAGACGAGCAGCAGCTGGTCGGCGCCGCGGAAGGCGGGCACGAGCGACTCGGCGTCGGCGTAGTCACCGCGACGGACGGTGACGCCCCGCTCGGCGAAGCGCTGGGCCCTGTCGGGGTCCCTGGCGACGACGACGAGCTCGTCGGCCGGGAGCACCTCGAGCAGGTGGTCGGTGGTGGCGCCGTTGAGGGCGCCCGTGGCACCCGTAATGACGATCATCGCAGCCTCGCTATCAGTGGAACCTTGTCGCCGGATCGGCGGTAACACGGTGGTAGCACCGACTTGCTATCGTTGGCAACATGACGGGCGGAGCGACGGTCACCGGTGAGGGTCGGACCCGGGAGCCGCGCGACGCCGTGAGGGCCCGGCTCGTCGACGTGGCGGTGCACCTCCTGCGCGACCGCGGCCCCGACGCCGTCACCACGCGGGCCGTCGCCGCTGCCGCCGGCGTGCAGGCGCCGACCATCTACCGGCTGTTCGGCGACAAGGACGGGCTCCTCGACGCCGTGGCCGAGCGCGCGGCCGACGACTTCGTGGCGGCCAAGGCGCAGGCCGCGCGGGCCGAGGCCCACCGCGGCGCTGACCCCGTGAAGGACCTGCGCGCCGCCTTCTGGGCGCAGGTGGAGTTCGGCGTCGCCAACCCCGAGGTGTTCAGGCTCCTCGGTGACCCGGCGCGGGTGCTGCGCTCGGGGGCAGCGCAGGCGGGCCGCGCGGTGCTGCAGGCCCGCGTGCACCGGGTGGCGCTGACGGGGAGGCTGCGGGTGCCCGAGGGGCGGTGCGTCGACATGGTCCAGTCCGCCGGCACCGGGGTCGTCCAGACGCTGCTTGCCACGCCCGTCCCGGACCGCGACCCCCACCTGGTCGGCGCCATGTGGGACGCGCTCGTCGCGGCGGTGCTCGTGGACGGTGCCGGGAGCGCTGACGGCTCCGGTGCCGCGGAGCCCACGGCCTCGGCGACCTTCGTGGCCTTCCGCGCCCTCGCGCCGCAGCTGCCGGGCCTCACGGGCGCCGAGCGCGCCCTGCTGGTCGACTGGCTGGCCCGCGCCGAGACGGCCGCCGTGCAGGACTGACTCCGGCGGGCCCGGGACGGCCGGCCAGCTCCTCGGGTGCTGCGCTGGGTGGGGCCGGACGGGTGGCGACCTCACGTTCCGCGACACCGCGAACAGGCTCCTGACCTGCGACGACGACGCCCACGGGCTGTCGGTGGCGGCCTCTAGCGTGTGAGCCATGACCTCCAGCGCGCCCCCGGAGTGGGCGGTCGGCGATGACGCCGACCTGCCCGCCGGCTGGGACGGCGAGGACCCCTTCGACCTCGACTGCGGTGTCGACCGTGACGCCGACGGCGATGTCGACGGCGATGTCGACGGCGATGTCGAGGCCGCTGAGGACGACGGTGGATGCGATGGCGGTGCGGTGCGCTTCAGCACCGCCTGGTGGACCCGCGCGCTGACCGATGACCCGCTGACCGGCTCCATCGCTGAGAGGCGCCGCGTGCGCCCTGCCATCGCCGCCCTGATCGCCCAGGCACCCAGCGCCAGCCAGCTGGCCGCCCTGGACGCGCTGCTGACCGCCGTCACCCCTTCCAGGCCAACACAGCCAGCAGGACCCGCCGGGTCAGCGGGGCCAGCGGGACCAGCGGTGCCGGTGGCGCCGGGGCTGGGCCTGTCCGGCAGGGAGTGGACTGAGGCCGTCGCCGCCAGCGCCCGCTGCGAGGCTTACCTGTACGCGCTGCACCTGAACCTCATCGCCGGGCTGGACGCCGCCGTGCTGGCCCAGAACCCCACCCGCGCAGCGGCCAGGGACTCCCGCCGCCCGGCCTCAGATGAGCTGGCCCCGGTGCTGCGCATCGCGGGTAGGACCGCCACCGAGCTGGTGGGCCTGGCCCGCCAGCTGGAGGAACTGCCCGCCGCTGAGGAGTGCCTGCTGACCGGGTCGATGACCCCCGCCCAGCTGCGCGAGCTGGCCAGCGTGTGCCGCCGCCTACCTCCCGGGGCCGCCGGGGAGCAGGCCCGCCGCACGGTGGAGGCCAAGGCCGTGGCGGCCGCGGCGACGCTGAGCCGGGCCCGGTTGGCGGCGCGGTTGGAGGAGGAGGCGCTGGCCGCGGACCCGGGGTACGCCGCGCGGGCGATGGCCGCGGGCATCGGGGAGCGGGATGTGGTGCTGCGCCGTTCCCCGTTGGCGGGGTGCACCCGGGTGGTGGCTGACCTGGAGACCGCCGACGCCACCCGGGTGTGGCAGGTGATCAACCAGATCGCCGCGAACGCCCAGGACGGGGACACCTACGACACCGACACCCACCCCGACACCGACCCCCGCACCGGCACCGGCACCGACACCGACACCGACACCGGCGCCAAAACCGACACCGGCGGAGGTGGTGAGGAGCCGGACAAGCGCAACCGGGGCCAGCTGCGCGCCGACGTGCTGGTCAGCTTGGTGGTCGGGGACCTCTCACCCACCCCGCAGGTCATCGCTGAGGCACTGGGCCAGCCCGTCCCCGACGGTGCCACCGCCCACGCCGAGGACACCGACACCGACGCCGACACCGACACCGACGATGCGACCGACACGGACGCCGACGACGCCGACGAGGCCGCCGCTGAGGGTGCCGGTGCGGGGGCGTGTGCGGCGGGTGGGCCGGGTGGGCCGAGTGGGCCGGTGAGCGGGGTGGCTCCGGACACCCGCAAGCCGGTGCGTGTACCCACCCCTGAGCACCGCGCCCGCCTGTCTGAGATCCACATCGTGGTGCTGGCCGACGACCTCGTCGACGACGACCACCTCAACGACGACCCCGACGAGGATCCGGAAGACGGACCGGACGAGGACCCGGACGAGGATCCGGAAGACGGACCGGACGACGGACCGGACGACCCCGAAGAGGGACCAGGAGGCGGCACCGAAGGCGGACCCATGGACGGCGGCTGTCCGCCACCGCCACCACCGCCACCACCACACCCGCACACCTCGCCACCACCGGCCTCGCCACCACCGGGCCCGCCGCTGCCTGCCCCACGACGCGCCCGCGCCGGCGGGCCACCACCACCCGAGCCCACCACCTCGACGACCTCCACCACCCCAGGAGCCAGCGGCCGACGGCGCGCTGCCCGTGCTGCCCGTGCTGCTGCACGCCCGCTGGCCGGGCACGGCCCCTTCGGCCACGTCCCCGGCATCGGCCGCCTCGCCCCCCACATCACCCGCGCCGCCATCACCACCGCCCGCTGGCGCCGCCTGCTCACCGACCCCAGCACCGGAGTGCTGCTGCACCGCTCCCGCTGGACCCTGCCCGCCCCCCACACCCAGCACCGCACCACCGCCCAGCACCTGCAGGTGCTCCTGGACCAGCACGCCGCCCCAGGCCCAGGCGCCCCAGACGACCCGGCGCACCGCACCGAGGTCTCCTACCGCCCCTCGGTGCTGCTGGCCGCCCACGTGCGCGCCCGCGACGCAGGGTGCATCTCCCCGGTGTGCCACCACCCCGCCCGCGGCGGGGCCACCCAGCTGGACCACACCACCGCCTGGGGCGCCCCGACGCCCACCCGGGCGCGCGGGGGGCTGACCGAGGCGGGCAACCTGGGGTGCATCTGCCAGCGCTGGCACACCGCCAAGACCCACGGGGGCTGGGACCTGGTGCAGCCCTCCCCGGGTTCCTTCACCTGGACCTCCCCGACCGGCCGGGTCTACCACCGGCACGCCACCCCCGTCCTGCCCGACCTCGCCGCGCTGCTGGAGTGAGCCGCGGTCCCACCACCACGCGCGGGACTGCGGACCCAGCCGGCGCCTCGCGCCCAGCCTTCCCCGGTGCCGGACAGGGAGTCCGCCGACGCCTCCGCCGCCGTGGTCAAGGCGCTCGTGCCGAGCAGCGCGGCGGGGCTGCCCGCGCTCGTGGGGCTCTGCCGCCACGTGGAGTGGAGCGCCGACGCCGACCAGCCGGAGGCGCTGCATGCCGCGATCGCCGGATCGGCGCACGTCGTCGTCACCCACCGCGGGCAGCAGCTGGTCGGGGCGGCACGCGTGGTCTCCGACGGCGTCAGCACTGCCTCCCTGCAGGACCTGCTCGTGCACCCCGACCACCAGCGCCAGGGCGTGGGCAGCTCGCTCCGGGAGGCCGCCTTCGAGCCGTTCGCCGGCGTGCGGCAGCAGGTGCTCGTCACTGATGACGAGCCGAGGCAGCGCGGGTTCTCCACATGTCCGGGCCTCACCAAGGCCTCCGAGCACGCCCGCGGGTCGCTGCACCCCCTCCTCAGGCCCTCACCGGCGCGCGGACGCGAGAGCCTGGACCCGTGAGCACCCCGACCGGCCCGCGCCACATCGGCATCGTCCTGTTCGACGGCGTGGAGGAGCTCGACGCCGTCGGCCCCTACGAGGTGCTCGCCTCCCTGGGCGCGCCAGCACCCCGGGGACGGCTGGGCGGTGCTCTGCCTCTCCCGCGACGGCGGTCCCGTGACGGGGGCCAACGGGCTGGTCATGGGTGCCCACTCCTCCTTCGCCGACGCCCCGCCGCTGGAGGTGCTGCTGCACCCCGGCGGCCGGGGCACGCGGGCGCAGCTGCAGGACCAGGCGCACCTGGACTGGGTGCGCGCGCAGCGCCCGTCGGTCCCGCTGATGACCAGCGTCTGCACCGGCTCCCTCGTCTACGCCGCCGCGGGCCTGCTGGCCGGGCGCCCGGCCACCACCCACTGGGAGTCCCTGGACCACCTGCGCCGGCTCGACCCGAGCACCGACGTCAGGCCGCAGGACCGGTTCGTGGACGACGGCGACGTCATCACGTCCGCGGGCGTCTCCGCGGGCATCGACATGGCGCTGCACCTGGTGGCGCGCCTCGCGGGCACCGAGCGGGCCCGCCAGGTGCGCCGCGACGTCCAGTACGACCCCGCTCCCCCGGTCTGACCCGCCGGCCAGCCGGCCGGCCGGCGCCGCGGCGGCGCACTCACCCAGCGACCACGAGCGACACGGCGGTCCCCTGCGGCACCGGGGTGCCCGCAGACGGCGTCACCCTGAGCACCATCCCCGAGGGAGCGGACCCCGCCACCACCACGGAGACCTCGCCGACCGTGATGCCGGAGGACTCCAGGCGCTGGGTCGCCTCCGCCTGGCTGAGCCCGAGGACGTCGGGCGTGATCGGTCCGCTGAGCGCGCCCTGGCGCGCCAGCTGCTCCTGCTGCTCGCGCAGCGCCTGCTCCTCCTCCGGCGTCAGGGACCTCACCGGCTCCGGCGTGTACGGCGGGAGGGGCGTGCTCTCGAACCACAGGTTCCCGGTCAGCTGCTCGCGCCCGAGCGCCGGCCAGCCGGAGGTGTCGGCGTCGTCCGGCACGAGCCAGGCGGTGGCCTCGGTGTCCTCCTTG
The DNA here is from genome assembly GCF_052644995.1 of Quadrisphaera sp. KR29. Classification (NCBI taxonomy): domain Bacteria; kingdom Bacillati; phylum Actinomycetota; class Actinomycetes; order Kineosporiales; family Kineosporiaceae; genus Quadrisphaera; species Quadrisphaera sp. KR29. The sequence goes on along the minus strand of NZ_JBQXXG010000008.1, from coordinate 83,257 downwards.
CGGGTGAGGCCGGAGAAGCCCTGTCCCGCCAGCTGCTCGGGCGTCTGGCAGGTGCTCGCGCTCATACCTCCCTCGGGCGCGTCGACGAAGAGGCACAGCTTGCCCAGCGGCAGGTACGCCGCGTAGTAGGTGCCCTCCTCGCCCCGGTGGAGGAAGCGCAGCGAGCCGGGCACGATCGGGTCCCTCACGACGATCGCGCTGCTGGCGGGGACCTCGTCAGCGGCGGTCGGTGCGGCGCGGAAGGGCGCGTACCGGCTCAGGGGCGGCGTCAGCGCACTGGCCTCCGCCCAGACCCCCGGTGTCCACTCCACGAGCCCGTCCGCGGTGAGCGGGTCGGTCTTCGCCGCCGGAGCGTCCTGCGGGACCAGCCACACCCGCGGGGCGACCGACCCGTCGGAGACCTCCGTCACCTGCGGCGGCCCCGTCTCGAGCTCGCAGCCACCGGCGTCGGCGCCGGGCCCGACGACCGCCCAGCAGAGCCTGCGGTCGGCCGTCCAGCCCGCCCAGTACCTCACCTCGCCCAGCTGGACCAGCAGGCGCACCGACCCGGCCACGACGTCGTCTCCGAGGGGGCCCACGCCCTCGAGGTCGGACGGCCACTGCTCGTGGGCCAGCCCCGCGAACCCGGCCCACTCCTCTCCCGGCACCGCTGAGGACGACGACGGCGAGGGCTGCGCGGTCGCCGCTGGCGCCGGCGCACCGCCACCGCGGTCGGCGAGCCCGAGCGCGAGCGCCAGGACGACCGCTGCTGCCGCCGCCGAGGCCACCGCCGCCACCAGCAGCCGCGCCCGGCGACGGACCGCCAGCTCGTCGACCTCGTCGAGCTCCAGCTCGACCGCCGGCGCCGCAGCGCCGTCGCCGTCAGCCACCCCGGCGGCGCCCGCCGCCGCGGCGCGCACGCGGGCCAGGCCGTCCCGCACCTGCGAGGCGTCCACGCCGCTCAGCTGCGCCCGCGCCGCGAGCGCCGCACCGACCCGGCGCGCCAGCTCCTGCTCGTCGGAGGTGTCGAGGGGGGTCATCGCTGCTCTCCTGAGGACGTCGAGGGGCCGCCCAGCTGGCGGTGCAACGCAGCCATGGCCTTGTGGGCGGTGGACTTCACGGTGCCGCGGGTGGTGCCCATGGCCTCCGCGGTGGCGGCCTCGTCGAGGTGGCACCAGTAGCGCAGCACCACCACCTCGCGCTGGCGCTGCGGCAGGGCCGCCACCGCGAGCAGCACCTCCCGGTGCTCGTCGCCGATGATCGCGAGCTCCTCCGCGGAGGGGCCCGGCGCGGCGTGCGGAGGGGTCCACGCCCGCGCGGTGCGGCGCCGGCGCAGCACCGACCGGGCTCCGTTGACCACCGCGCGCTGCAGGTACGCCTGCGCCCTGGCCGGGTCGGCGAGGTGCTCCCAGCGGCGCAGCAGGCCGGTGAAGGCCTCCGCGGCGACGTCCTCGGCACTGGCCTCGTCGTCGACGAGCAGGAGCGCGAGCCTCACGGTGGCTCCCCACCGCTGGGCGAACAGGTCGTCGAAGGCGGGCGCTGACGGCGGGGAGCCGTCGGACGCCGTCGCCGCTGCGGGAACCACCGGGCCTCCTCGTGCGCCACCGCGGTGGTGGCCCCTCCTCTAGACGCCCGAGGGTGCCCCGAGGTTGCCCTGCGCTCCGGACTCCCGCGCCGGCGCGGGGCCCAGCCCGCCCTCGCGCACCAGGCGCACCAGCTCGTGGACCGGCGCCGGCCGGGCGTAGTGGTAGCCCTGGGCCAGCGGGCAGCCGAGCAGGGTGAGCAGGTGGGCGTGCTCCTGGGCCTCCACGCCCTCGGCGATGACGGTGATGCCCAGCTGGTCGCACAGGTCCAGCAGCGCCACGAGCATGGCGGCGCGGCGCGTGCTCGTAGTGACCCCGGCCGTGAACGCGGCGTCGAGCTTGAGGTAGTCCGCGGGCAGCGTGTCCAGGTGGCTGAAGGCCGAGTAGCCGGTGCCGAAGTCGTCGATGGCCACCGCCACCCCCAGCTCGCGCACCTGCGCGAGCGCCTCCAGCGCCGTCGTCGAGGCGATCTCCACGGTGCTCTCGGTGACCTCCAGCACCAGCTGGTCGGCCCGCCACCCGGTGCGCAGGAGCACCCCGGCGAGGGAGTCGACGAAGCCCGGCTCGGTGAGCTGGTGCCCGGAGGTGTTCACGGTCAGCAGCACCTCGCGGCCCAGCTCGGCGCTCAGCGTCGCGGCGTCCTGGCAGGCGTGGGTGAGCACCAGCTGGCCGAGGGCGTGCACCTGGCCGGTCTGCTCGGCGAGCGGGACGAAGACCGAGGGCGGCACGGCGCCGCGCTCGGGGTGCCGCCAGCGCGCGAGCGCCTCCACGGCCACCAGCTCCCCGGTGGCCGGGCGCACCACCGGCTGCAGGACGACGGCGACGGCGCCGTCGGCGATGGCGGCGGCCAGCTCGGCGCTGAGCGCCTCGCCGCCCGGGTCGGCGGTCCGCGTGCACCCGCGCCCGGCGGCCTTGGCGGCGTACAGCGCGGTGTCGGCGCGCCGCACCAGCGACGCCCCGCCCTCGCCCTCCCCCAGCTCCGCCACGCCCGCGGAGACCCCGACGGGGGCGGTGAGCTCGCGCAGCCGCGCGCACAGCGCCTCCAGCTCGGCCGCGGTGCTCCCGGGCGCGAGCAGCGCGAACTCGTCGCCGCCCTGGCGGCTGAGGTGGTGCCCGGGCGGCAGCGCCGCCGCCCACGCACCGGCCAGGCGCGAGAGCAGGGCGTCGCCGGCGGCGTGCCCGCCGCTGTCGTTCACGGCCTTGAAGTGGTCGACGTCGAGCAGGGCCAGCGACGCGGTGACCTGCTCGCGCCGCGCCAGGGCGGTCACCTCGTCGAGCAGCTCGTCGAAGCCGCGGCGGTTGGGCAGCCCGGTGAGGCTGTCCCTGACGCTGTCGGCCGCGCGCAGCACCAGCCGCCCGACGACGACGACCAGGCACACCTGGACCAGCACCTGCGCGGCGACCACCCCGGGGTGGACGCCGCGCCAGCTGAGGCTGACGGCCAGGGCGAGCACCTGGAAGGCCCCGTGCAGCACCGCCGGGCGCCCCTCGAAGAAGTGCAGCAGCCCGATGCCGCACAGGCCGAAGACGGCGGCGACCCCCATCGCGGCGGTGTCCCCGGCGCTCAGCACCACCGCCGCCCCGACCAGCACCGAGCCGGCGGCGACCACGACGTGGAAGCCCGGGGCCGGCGTGCGGTCGCCGCGCACCATCAGCAGCACGCCGACGGCGACGGCGACGGCGGTCAGCACGAGCAGGGCGGTGGTGGCGGCGCCGAGGGCTCCCCACCGGTCGGCCGTGGTCAGGGCGCCGGCCGCGCCGCCCGCGACGAACAGCCAGCCCGTCGTCGTCGTCTTCAGGCGGGTCCTGGCCCGCTCGTTCGAGGAGCTGCCGGGCTCGGGGGGCACCGGGGCGGCCTCACCCACGGGAGGACCGGGGAGCCGGGGCCGGGGCCGGGGCGCTGGGGCGCGGGCCGGGGCGCCCGAGCAGGTAGCCCTGCACCTCGTCGCACCCGGCCTCCCGCAGGCGCGCGAGCTGGGCCTCGTCCTCGACGCCCTCGGCGACCACCACCATCCCGAAGGCGTGCGCGGCGTGCACCACCAGCCGCACCAGCTCGGCGGCGCCCGCGGACTCCGCCCAGACCAGGCTCTTGTCGATCTTGAGGGTGTCGGCTTTGAGGTCCTGCAGCTGGCTGATGGAGGTGTAGCCGGTGCCGAAGTCGTCGATGCTCACGCCCACGCCCAGCGCCCGCAGCCGGTCCAGCTGCGAACCGGCCAGGGGCCGGCTGACGAGGACGGTCTCGGTGAGCTCCAGCACCAGCGAGCTGGCGGGCAGGCCCGAGGCCGCCAGGGCGGCCTCGACGTCGTCCACGAGGGAGGGGTCGACCAGGTGGCGCCCGGAGATGTTGACCGCCACGGTGGTCGAGGCCTCGGCCGACCCGTCGGCCACCCAGCTGGCCAGCTGCCGCGTGGCGGTGCCCAGCACCCAGCGGTCCAGGTCGCACACCAGCGAGGTGCGCTCGGCGACGGGGATGAAGGCGTCGGGCCCGAGCAGGCCGTGGCCGGGACGCTGCCAGCGCAGCAGGGCCTCGTAGCCCAGCACGCGCCCGTCGGCCGCGGCCACCACGGGCTGGTAGTGCAGCACCAGCTGGTCGGCCGCGAGCGCCTCGCGCAGGTCGGCCTCGACCTGGGCCGCCTGGGCCAGCTCGGCGCGCAGGTCGTCGTCGAAGACCTCCACGCGCCCGCGCCCGGAGGCCTTGGCCCGGTAGGCGGCGCTGTCGGCGTCGTTGAGCAGGGCGGAGGCGTCGGTGGCGCCGTCGCCCTCGACGACGACGCCGATGCTCGCGCCGAGCACCACCTCCCCGGCCGAGGTGGTGAAGGGCCGGGCGAGGGAGGCGGCCGTGCGCTCGGCCAGCTCGACCAGGGCGGCCTCGGAGGTGAGCTGCTCGACCAGGACGACGAACTCGTCGCCGCCCAGGCGGCCCACGCCGTCACCGGCGCGCAGCTCCGCGCGCAGCCGCTCGGCGACCTGGCGCAGCACCTCGTCGCCGACGGCGTGGCCGTGGCCGTCGTTGACGGCCTTGAAGTGGTCGAGGTCGATGAAGAGCAGACCGGTGCGGCTGCTGGCGCGCACGGCGCGGTGCAGCGCCGCGCCGATGTCCTCCAGGATGCGGCTGCGGTTGGCCAGCTGCGTCAGCGGTCGTGGGCCGCGGCGTGCGCGAGGTCGCCGCGCAGGGCGTCGCGCTGGCGCGAGGAGCGCTCGACCTGGCGGACGACCGTGGCCAGGCGGGCCACCACGAGGCCGAAGAGGACCAGGGAGGAGAGCACCAGCGCCCACACGTCCAGCGGCAGGCCGAGCAGGTGCTCCACGGCCATGGTCAGCGGCGCCAGGGCGACCGCGCCGGCGAGGAGGGCGAGCCGGCGCCGGGTCAGCGGGCTGCCGGTCCCGCCCGCGGCGATCGCACCGTCCGCGCCGCGGGCTGAGCGCGAGGAGAGCTCGCGCACCGACGGGTGCAGCGCCGCGGCCCCGGCCAGGGCGTAGGAGGCGATCCACGCACCGCTGGTCACGTCGCCGTCGGTGAAGTCCCCGGTCGCGGTGAGCGCGGCGTAGAGGGTGTCGGCCACGAGCAGCAGCACGGTGGAGGCGCACAGCAGCCGGAAGGAGGCGGTGCGCGCCCCCGGTGCCATGACGAGCAGCACGAGCAGGGCGAGCAGCAGGATGTCGGCGAGCGGGTAGGCCGCCGAGACCAGCCGGGAGACGAGCGGCTCGTCGGAGGCGAGCAGCGGGTGCGCCAGCGCCACCCACGAGACGAGGGTGAGGGCCACGGTGAGGACCGCGCTGTCGAGCAGCCCGGCCCGGTCCAGGCCGCTCGGCGCCAGCCGCACCAGGCGCCACAGGCTCAGCGCCAGGACCGGGTAGGCCAGCAGGTACAGCACGTCGGCCGCGCTGGGGAACGGCGAGGTGTGCAGCACGTGGTCGTAGTAGGCGAAGACGGTGTCCGCGGCGGTGAAGAGCAGCTGCCCGGCGGCCAGCAGCCACCACGCGGCGCGCTCCTGCGGGCGGTGGCGCAGCACCCCCCAGGCGATGCCCACCACGCCGAGCAGCCCGCAGACGGCGTACACGGCGTCACGGACCAGTCCCTCGGGCGCGGCGTAGTACGCGACGGCGGCCAGGGCCGCCACGGCGAGGTACCAGCGCAGGAGGAGCACGCGTCCCCATCGACGCCCCGCACCCCCGGGTTGAGCGCTGGGGCGCCCGGACCACCTGGTCGCCGCCGCCAGCGCCTGGGCCGGTGCGGTCAGCCCGTCAGCCCGTCAGCGCTGCGGCGCCCCCGCCACCCGGTAGCGCAGGTGCACCACCCCACCGGACAGGCGGCGCTCCTCCAAGAGCGCCAGGTCGAGCCGGAGGTCCGCGGGCAGGAAGGGCGTGCCGCCCCCCACGACGACCGGGTGCACCACGAGCCCCACCTCGTCGACCAGCCCCGCCCGCAGCGCCGCGGCCCCCAGCGCCGGGCCGCCGACGCTGAGGTCGGCCTCGGACGCCTCCTTGCGCCGCACGACGTCGGCGGGGTCGAGGGATCGGACGAGCTCGGTGCGCGCCGTGCTGACCCGCGTGAGCGTGCGGGAGACGACCACCTTGTCCGAGGCCTGCCAGATCCGGGCGTACTCGTGCTCGACCTCGGGCCTGCCGGGGAGCTCCAGCGCGGTCTCCCAGCAGCTCATCGCCTCGTACAGGCGCCGGCCGTACAGGTGCGTGCCGACCTGGCTCTCCTGCTCGTTGAAGAAGCGGTGCAGTTCAGCGTCGGGCTCGGTCCAGTCGAAGCGGCCCTCGGCGTCGGCGGTGAAGCCGTCCAGCGAGGTGTTCATCCAGTAGCGCAGCAGTCCCACGCCCCCCTGGACCGCGGGCGTGGCGAGGACTCATCGGTGCGCCGGGGACCAGGTGCGCGCGGCGGCGCCGGCCGCCCGGGCGGAGCGGTGCTGCTTGGTCGCGTACATCGCCGCGTCGGCGCCCGCCAGCAGCGCCTCGGCGGGCTGGGGCGCGTCGGCGACCGCCACGCCGGTGCTGGCTCCGACCACGACCCGCGAGCCGTCGGGCAGCAGGACCGGGCGCTCGAGCTCCGCGCGCACCCTCTCGACGACGAGGTCCACCTGACCGGCGCGCGCCAGGTCCTCCATGACGACGACGAACTCGTCCCCGCCCGTGCGGGCGGCGGCGTCGGTGGGCCGCAGCACCCGCAGGAGCCGTGCGGCCACCTCCTGGAGCAGGGCGTCACCCGCGGCGTGCCCGTGCGCGTCGTTGACGGCCTTGAACCCGTCCAGGTCGATGAAGACGACGCCGGTCAGCGCCCCCGGGCGGGCCGCGGCCGCGGCGCGCTCCAGCCGCGGCGCCAGGCCGCGCCGGCTGAGCAGCCCGGTCAGGGCGTCGTGCGCGGCCGCGTGCTCGAGCTGGGCCACGTGGCTGCTGCGCACCCGCTCCAGCGCCGAGGCCGCCTCCTGCGCGCGCCGGGAGATGCTCGCGGCGTTGAGCACCTGCGGGCACATGATCGCGAGCATGGCCACCATGAGCACCGCGCTGCGCGAGGGCGTGACCAGGCCGTCGACCCAGCCGGCCGCGTGCGCGCCCCAGGCCGCCGCCGAGGTGGCGACGACCATGGCGCAGGTCGACCACAGCTGCCGGCGGGTCGGCCTGACCTGCACCGCGTGCGCGGCGCACCCGGCCGACGTCGCCGCGGCCAGCGGCGCGAAGCCGAGCACGGTCACGACCGAGCCGGCGAGCACCATGCCGACCAGCACGATGAGCGCCCCGCGCCCCTCGGCGTCGCGCCGCTCCAGCGGCAGGCGCACCGCCGGTGCCGCCATGGCCCCCAGCAGGGCACCGCTGGCGGCGGCGGCGAGCACGGGCACGTGCAGCCCCGCGCCCTCCACCACGGCCCAGCGGGCGAGCAGGCAGACCGCTGCCACGGCCGCCGCGCTGCCGGCGACCCCCGCCAGCGGCAGGGCCCTGGCGAGCGCGCGCGGACCGGGAGGTGTCACCAGGAGGAGATCGGGCCGCGCGGCCCGCGGCTTGAGCCCCGCGACCCGCACGACCTGCCCGCGCACGGCTGCCGGTGGGCGCCTGCCGGTGGGCGCCGCTGGGCGCCGGCGGCCGCCGGTCGGCGTGTCGGCGCAGGCGGCGCCCGAGCACGACCTACCGTCGGAGCCACGGACTCAGCCGTCCGGGACGAGCAGGAGGACCACGTGGCACGCGAGCGGGCGATCGACCTGACGGCCCTGGTCGAGGAGGCGCGGCCCCCGCACGGCCGCGTGCCCTCCCCGCGCTTCCCGTCCTGGGAGGAGCTCGGCCTGCGCGGCACCCCGACGGCCGCTGCAGCGCAGGAGGTGGCCGAGGCCCTGCCCCGCCGCCGCGACCTGCGCGCGGGCCGGCCGGCGGACCGCCGGGACCGCGCGCCCCACGACGGCTACGACTCCTACGACTCCTACGACGGCTACGACGGCGACGACAGCGACACCGGCGACGACGCCCACCTCTCCTACGGCTCCTACGACTCCTACGACTCCTACGACTACCGCAGCTCGGGCGGGACCTCCCTCGACGGGCGCGGGTGGGACGAGGAGGACCGGCTCCCCCACGAGCTGCCGCAGCGCGCTCCCGCCCGGCTGGCGGTGCAGCCCTCCAGGGACCTCAAGGAGCTCGAGGAGGCCCCGGGGCGCCAGCGCCCGCCGGTGCTGACCTGGCTGCTCGTGGTGGCCGCCCTCGTGCTCACGGGCCTGGTGGGCTACCTGCTCGGCGCGAGCAGCCAGGCGGCGGACCTCACCGCGGCGCGCACCGCCGCCACCGCCGCGGAGCAGGCCCGCGCCAGCGCGGAGCAGCAGCTCTCCGCGGCCCAGCAGGCGCAGGCCAACGCCGAGTCCGCCGTCGCCAGCGCGCAGGAGACGACGTCCGCGGCCCGCGAGGCCGCCGCCCAGCTCGGCGAGGCGGCCGAGGCCGCGGTGACCGGTCGCAGCGGCGCCGCCAGCGCGCCGTCGCCGGCGAAGGCCCCCGCCGAGCCCGCCACCGCGGACGCCGCGGCCTCCGCCGGCTCCGCGGGGACCGCTGCCCGGGCCCCGCAGACCGGCGCGGGCGAGGCCCCCGCGGCCCCGGCGTCGGGCTCGGACGCCGCCGCCGCGCCCGAGGGCGGGGACTCCGGCTCCACCGGCGCGGACCCGGCGGCCCCGGCCGCCGACCCGGCCGGCTGACGCTCCGCTGCTGCACCGCCGGCGCTACAGCAGCGCGCGCACGGCCTCGACGTCGTCGGCCTGGTCGGCGCCCTTGTCGGGGCGGTAGCGCACCACCCGGGCGAAGCGCAGCGCCACCCCACCGGGGTAGCGGCTGCTGCGCTGGGCCCCGTCGAGGGCGACCTCCACCACCAGCTCGGGGCGCAGCACCACGCCCCAGCGGGGCCGGTCGGTGGCCAGCGCGGGGAAGGTCGCCGTCTGCCAGGCCAGCAGCTCGTCGGTCATGCCCTTGAAGGTCTTGCCGACCATCACCGGCGGCCCGCCCCCGGGGTCGCGCGCGCCGAGGTGGATGTTGGAGAGCGTCCCCGTGCGACGCCCGTAGCCCCACTCCGCGGCCAGCACCACGAGGTCGAGGGTGTGCACCGGCTTGACCTTCTGCCACGCCTTCCCGCGCCGGCCCGCGGCGTAGGGCGCCGCGAGGTCCTTGACCACGACGCCCTCGTGCCCGGCCTCCAGCGCACCGGCCAGCGCCGCGGCCGCGGCCGCCGAGTCCGGGCGGCGCGCCCCCGGCATGCGCAGCGGGGCGTGCTCGGGCGCCGCGAGCAGGCCGTCGAGCGCCTCCAGCCGGGCCTCGAGCGGCTCGTCGAGCAGGTCGCGGCCGTCGAGGTGGAGCAGGTCGAAGAAGAACGGGGTGAGCAGCACCTCGGTGGCCGTGGCGTCGGCGCTGCCGAAGCGGCTCATGGTGTCCTGGAAGCGGCGCGGGCGGCCGTCGTCGTCCAGCGCCAGGGTCTCCCCGTCGAGCACGGCGCGCTCGCACGGCAGCGCCAGCACCCGCTCGGCGACCTCCGGCAGCCCGTCGGTGACCTCCCGCAGCGTGCGCGTCCACACCCGCACGGGCGAGGGCGCCGCCCTGTCGAGGTGCACCTGGATGCGGGCGCCGTCCAGCTTGGGCTCCACGACGACGTCGGGGCCGAGGGCCGCCAGCGCGTCGGCCACGGTGCCGCCCGGGCTGGCCAGCATCGGGTGCACCGGCCGGCCGACCTCCAGGCGCACGGCCGCGAGGGCCCGGGCCGCGCCGTCGGCCCCGGCTCCCCCCGAGGCGGCCCCCAGGGCCGCCTCGGCCGTGGCGGGCAGGCTCCCCGACAGCATCGCCGCACGGCGCACCAGCGCTGCGGGGGCGCCCGAGGCGGCGACCACGGCGTCGAGCACCACGCCCTCCAGCGCGCCCTGGCGCAGCTCGCCGGTGATGAGCCGCCCCAGGAAGGAGCGCTCGGCCTCGGTGGCCGCGGCGAGCAGCGCCTCCAGCTCGGCCTCCCGACGGCCCGCCGCGCCGGGACCCGCGGTGGCGGCCAGGCGCTCCAGGGCGCCGTCGACGGCGAGCACCTCCAGCGAGGGCTCCTGCGCCGCGGGACCGGCGCCCAGGCCGGCCAGGGTGCGCCAGCCGACGCCGAGGCGGCGCTGGCGCGGCTCGCCGGCCAGCCAGGCGGCGACCACGGGCACCTCGGCGGCGGAGGCGGCGCGCAGCGCCGCGGCGACCCGCTGGGCCTTGGCCGAGCGGGAGCGGGTCGCGGCCACGGCCGCTGAGGCGGCCACCACCTCGGCGAGCAGCACCGGCCGATCCTGCCAGCGGCGGTGCGCCCGCCGCGCCGCGGTTGCGCCGCTCGGGGCGGACCCGTGCTGCGAACGGGCGTCGGCGGATGACGCTCGCTCAACCGCTGCTCGGCCGGCCCCGATCCGTCCTTCGTCCCAGACCGTTCCGAGAGGACGACCATGACCAGCACCACCCAGGCCCTGCGCGCTGCTGTCCTCCCGCGCCAGCGGCGCGACCTGTCAGGCTTCGACTTCGTCGCCCTCGACGTCGAGACGTGGAACGGCCGCACCGGCTCCGTGTGCGCCGTCGGCCTGGCCGTCGTCCGCGGCGGTGCCGTGGTCGACGAGTACGAGGCGCTGTGCCACCCCGCTCCGGAGCTGGGCGAGGCCGACTACCGGCACATGGTGGTCAACCGCCTGCAGCTGGGCGACCTCTACCACGCCCAGAGCTTCGGCGAGCTGTTCGAGACGGTCAGCGCCTTCGTGGGCGACCTGCCCGTCGTGGCCCACGGCGCCGCCGCCGACGCCGCGCACCTGGCCCGCGCCTGCGAGGTGGGCGGGCTCGCGGCGCCGGCGTGGGAGTGGCACTGCACCGAGGCGGTGGCCCGCCGGGCGCTGGACCTCACCAGCTGGGCGCTGCCCGACGTGGCCGCCGCCCTGGCGCTGCCGCGCTTCTCCCTGCACCAGGCCGGCGCGGAGGCCCGCGCCACCGCCGCCGTGCTCCTCGGGCTGGCCGAGCGCACCGGCGCCGTGCGCCTGGCCCACCTGCCCCGCTGACCCCGGCGCGCTGACCCGGTCACCCGGGTCGGCGCTCGCAGCGCCCCCGCCCCGCCGGACCTCAGGCCGGCGGGGTGGGGCCGCGCATGGTGTCCAGGAGCACGCCGCTGACCAGCAGCACCAGCGCCTCGGGGCTGCCGTCGTCGGGGACCCCGTCCCACGCGACGGGCTCCCCGCGCTCGGCGCCCGCCGGGTACAGGCTCACCCCCCAGCTGCGGTGCTCGGCGCGGCGCGGGGCCAGGCACCCGTCGACCTCGGTGATGACCAGCGCCTGCCCGTCGTCGAGCAGCACCTCGATGGCGCGCAGCTCGTCGCCGTCGTGGGTGAGCGCCGCCTCCAGGCCGTTGCGGCCGAGCAGCTGAAGCACGTCGGCGTACTCCGCGCGGGCACCGTGCACGGGCGGGAGGGCAGCCGGGGGCGTCGTCGCACCGTCGCGAGTCACCCCCCGACTGTGCCGCACGCCCCGCCTCCCGGCGACCGCTCAGCCGGTGGTGTGGATCACGCCCGTCGCGACGGCGACCACCCCAGCGCGGGCCCCAGGGAGCCGGCGATGTCGGTGAGGACCTGCTCCTGGTCCGGCGCGTCGAGGGTGAACGGCAGGGCGAAGACCGCCTCGTCCACCGCGCGGAAGCCTTCGTGCTCCCACAGCCGCTCGGCGATCTCCGCGGAGCTGCCCACGAGGTCGCCCGCGAACAGCAGGCGGCCCGGGCCCTGCGGCCTGGCCGTGCGGGCCTGCCGGGAGGCGGCGTAGGCCCGGTAGCGCTCCACCTGCGCGGGGGTGGCGGAGTCGGTGGGCAGGACCACCAGGCCCTGGGAGACCCTCCCGCGCCCCTCCCGCCCGCCCCAGCCGTCCCGGTAGGCGGCCACGTGCGCGGCCTGGACCGCACCGAAGTCCCACGCGTGGTCCTCCTGCGGGGAGCGGCCCGGGCGCTGGCCGACGCCGTCCTCGGCCCTCACCACCGAGGACAGCAGGAGGTTGACCCCCTGCTCCCCCGCCCACCGCGCCGAGCCGGTGCTGCCGACGCCGCACCACGTGCGGCCGGCCAGGCCGGGGGCGTGCGGCTGCACCCGCTCGGAGAACACCTCCACCCCCTGGGTGGCGCGGGTGCCAGCGGGCTCGCCGCGCAGCAGCGCCAGCAGGCGCTCGCCGCGGCGGTGGGAGAAGTCCTCGACGTCGGCGGTGTCGGGGTAGAGCGCCGCGCGCACGTCGTCGAAGCGCATCGGGGTCCCGGTGGAGAAGCCGGGGTGGAACCTGCCGCCGGACAGGACGTCGAGGGTGGCCCAGTCCTCCGCGACGCGCAGCGGGTTCTCCCAGCCCAGCGGGGTCACCGCCGTCCCCAGCTCGATGCGGGTGGTGCGCTGCGTGGCGGCGGCGAGCACCGCGACCGGTGAGGAGATGCCGGGCTGCAGGTGGCGGTGGCGCAGCCAGGCCGAGTCCAGGCCCAGGCGCTCGCCCAGCTCGATGGCGGCGAGCACGTCGGCGTGGCCCGGGCCGGGGTCGTCCTCGGCGAAGGTCCCGATGGTGAGGAAGCCGAGCCGCCGCAGCGGCTCACCGTGGCGCGGCACGCCGCCCACGCTAGTCGGCACCCCGCCTGCGCCGCCCTGGCCCCGGCCCCGTCCGCGCCCCGTCCGACCGTGATCATGGGCGGTCGGCCACGTCCCGGTGGCCGATCCCCCATGATCACGGAGGGGGTGGGGTCACAGGGCCGAGCGCAGGGCCTCCAGCAGCCTGTCGACGTCGTCGTCGCTGGTGTACGGCGCGGTGCCCACCCGGATGCCAGGACCGTCCAGCGCCCCGGCGCGCTGCAGCGCCCGGTAGGGCTCCTCGGCGTAGAACCACCCCGCCGGCGCGAGCACCCGCCGCTCGGCCAGCGCCGCTGACACCTGCGCGGCGTCGCGCCCGGGGGTGGAGAAGTACAGCGTGGGCGTGCGGTCGGCGGCGCGGGAGTGCACGACGACGGCGCCGCGCGCGGCCAGCTCGGCCAGGCCCCCCTCGATGCGGTGCCGCAGCCGGTCCTCGTGCGCCTCCGCGGCGGCGGCCGAGGCGGCCAGCCGCTCGCGCCGGCTCCCCGGCTGCGCCGCGGAGGACGACGCCGAGGACGACGCCGGCGCGAGCCCGGCGAGCACGTCCACGGCGGCGGTGACCCCGGCCAGCTGCTCGTAGGGCAGGGTGCCCAGCTCGAAGCGCTCCGGCACCGCGTCGGTGGAGGGCACCAGCTTGTCGGGGTGCAGGCCCTCGAGCAGGGCGGGGTCGGCGGCGAGCACGCCGCAGTGCGGGCCGAGGAACTTGTACGGCGAGCACACCCAGAAGTCCGCGCCGCTGGTCCGCAGGGACGGCAGGCCGTGCGCGGTGGCGTGCACGCCGTCGACCCAGACCAGCGCACCGACGGCGTGCGCCGCGTCGGCGATGCGGTGCAGCGGCGGGCGGGTGCCCAGGAGGTTGGAGGCGCCGGTGACGGCGACCAGCCGGGTCCGCTCGGACAGCAGCCCCTCGAGGCCGTCCGGTCCCTCCAGGACCAGCTCGCCGGTCGCGGCGTCGAGGTCCAGCCAGCGCACCACCGCACCGGCGCGCTCGGCGGCCTGCACCCACGGGCGGACGTTGGCGTCGTGGTCGAGCCGGCTCAGCACCACCTCCTCCCCGGGCCGCCAGGTGCGCGACAGCGCCCGGGAGAAGTCGTACGTCAGGGCGGTGGCAGAGCGGCCGTGGACGACGCCGCGGGGGTCGGCGTCGAGCAGGTCCGCCGCGGCGGCGCGGAACCCGCCCACCACCTGCTCGGCGCGCTGCTGCGACGGGGAGGCCGCTCCGCGGTTGGACAGCGGTCCCGTCAGCACCGCGGCGACCGCCTCGCCGACCTCGCGCGGGGTCTGCGTGCCGCCGGGCGCGTCGAAGAGGGCCCACCCGCCGCCGGGACCGGCCGGGTCGAGGGAGGGGAAGCGGGCGCGCAGGGCGTCGACGTCGAGGACGGTCACCCCCGCATCCTCACGCACCCGTCCGGGCTCGCCGTGGCGGCGGCCCGCGGGCGGCTCAGCCGCGGCGCCAGGCCGTCAGGTCGGCCGGGGCCATGGCCCGGGCGTACAGCCACCCCTGCAGCTGCTGGGCACCCAGGGCCCGCAGCGCCTCGGCCTGCTCGGGGGTCTCCACGCCCTCGGCCACCGCCACGAGCCCCAGGCTGCGCGCCAGCCCGATGACGGCCGAGGCGACCTGCGGGTGGCCCTGCCCCAGCTCGACGACGAAGGACCGGTCCACCTTGAGGGAGTCCAGCGGCAGCTGGCGCAGGAGCGCCAGGGAGGAGTAGCCGGTGCCGAAGTCGTCCAGGGCGATCCGCACGCCCATCCCCCGCAGCCGGACGAGGCGGCCGCGGGCGGCCGCGCTGTCCTGCACGAGGGCGGTCTCGGTGACCTCCAGGCACAGGCGCTCGGCGGGCAGGCCGGTCTCGGCGAGGACGCGGGCGACGTCGTCGACGATCTGGGGGGAGCACAGCTGGATCGCGGAGAGGTTGACGTTGACCGCCCGCGGCGCCAGGTCGCCCAGCTCGGCGTCCCAGCGCAGGACCTGCCGGCAGGCCTCGCGCAGCACGAACAGCCCGACGGCGTCGATCAGGCCGTTGGCCTCCGCGGTCGCCACGAGCAGGTCCGGCGGCACCGGCCCGCGCTGCGGGTGGTGCCAGCGCACGAGCGCCTCCACGGCGGGCAGCGTGCGGCACGAGCCCGCACCGCCGCCCTGGCCGCCGTCGGCGGAGCCGACGTCACCGGCGTCGAGCACCGGCTGGTAGGCCACCTGCAGCTGCCCGGCGGCGAGCGCCTCGCGCAGCTCCAGGGTGAGCACGAGGGCCTCGTGGGCGTGCTGGCGGGCCGCCTCGTCGCACAGGGCCACCCGGTCGCGGCCGGCGCGCTTGGCGCGGTACATGGCGATGTCGCAGTCGGCCAGCACGTCGTCGGGGCTGGCGTGGCGGTCGCTGGCGCGGGTGACGCCCACGCTGGCGGCCACGTCGAGGCGCACGCCGTCCAGCTCGACGCCCTCGCGGAGCCGGCCGAGCAGCTGCTCGCCCAGCGCCAGGGCGGTCGGGTCGTCGGGGACCCCGTCGCAGACCACCACGAACTCGTCACCGCCCCAGCGCGCGACCACGTCGCCGGCGCGGACCACCTGGCGCAGCCGCTCGGCGACGGCCACGAGCATGCGGTCGCCGGCGTCGTGGCCGAGGCTGTCGTTGATGACCTTGAAGTTGTCCAGGTCGAGGAAGACGCAGGTCATCGGCGAGGGGGCGCCGGCCGCGGCGGTGGGCTGCGGGGGCGCCTCGGCGCCGCGGGCCAGGCGCCGCGCCATCACCTCCACCAGGTGCGTGCGGTTGGGCAGCCCGGTGAGCGCGTCGTGGCGGGCCTGGTGGGCCAGCTGCTCCTCGAAGGCGCGGCGCTCGGTGAAGTCCTCCGCGGTCCCCACGAAGCCCGCGCCGTGCCCCGGGCTGGAGGTCGGTGACAGCCGCAGCCGCACCCAGCGCGGCTGGCCGTCGCTGCGCTGCAGGCGCACCTCCGCCGACGCGGGGACGCCGTCCAGTGCCTGCTCGACGCACTCCAGCACCGCCGGCAGGTCCTCGCCGACCACCCGCTGCACCCACGCGGTGCCGAGCAGCGCGGACTGCGGCTCGCCCAGCAGCTCGCAGAAGGCGTCGTTGACGTGGGCCAGGCGCAGACCCGCCTCGGAGATCATCGTCGGCACGGGGCTGTGCTCCACCAGGGCCGCGAAGCGCCGCTCCTGCGCCCCGGCGCGCTCCTGGGCGGCGCGCTCGGCGGGGGTGCCGACGGGGGCCAGGAGGAGGGTCCAGGTGCGGGCGGCGGCCGAGGGCAGCGCCTGCAGGAGCACGGGCACCAGCGCGCCGTCGGCGGTGAGCAGCTCGGCGTGGGAGCGGCCGGGCCTGCCGCGGCGCAGGACGTGCGGGTGGGACCCGTCGGGGCCCGGCGGCGCCAGCAGGCGCACCAGGGGCCGCCCGAGCAGCTCCCCGGCGCCGGCGCGCAGCACGTCGTGGGCCGCGCGGTTGGCCCACAGCACCCGGGCGTCCTCCAGCGCGGCGGACGCCTGCGGGCGCGGGCGGCGCCCGCCGCGCGCGGTGCCGGTCGGCACCTCGACCACGAGCAGGGCGTCGGAGGTGGCCAGCCCGGCGTCGAGCAGGGAGCGCAGCACGCGCTCCTCGTCCACCGCCGACGGCGCCGGCGGGGCGGGCGGGGCGGGGACGACGCGCAGGGGCACCGCCTCGGCGCTCACCGGCACCGCCCGCTGCCGCGGGGTGCGGCGCAGGAGCGTCGCGGGTGGCGCGCCGGGCCCGGGCAGGCACGGCGGACGAGGAACCCCATCACGGTCCTTCCGGTGGTGCTCGCAGGCCCGCGTCCGTCGGGCCCGCTCCCCTCCATCGGCTCCTGGGCCCAGGACTCCAGCCCGGCTGCGCCAGCGCCTGCGGAGTTCCCACGTTCGGCCCTCGCGCCGGCCGAGCCGTGCTGGGTTGGGCGCGGGCCGAGGACGCACGGGCTCGGCGCGAGGTGTCGCAACCCTGGCGCGAAGTGTCGCAACCCTGGCGCGAAGTGTCGCAACCCTGGCGCGAGGTGTCGCAACCCTGGGGCGATACCGACAGGTCCCGCCACGGTTCCGACAGGTCCCGCCAGGGTTCCGGCAGGTCCTGCCTGGGTGGTGGGCGGCCAGAGGCCCGCGCCGCGTCCGGGTCAGGGGGCGGTGCTGCCCGACGTGGCCGCTGCGATGATCACCACGGCCAGGAAGGCGACGTAGAGCGCCCCGAGCACGGTGAAGGCGATGCCGATCCACATCCCTGCGGTGGCCAGACCGCGGCCGCCAGTGCCGAACCTGTCGACGTTCCTGCGGCCGATGACGCCGAAGACGATGCCGAGGACCGGGAAGACGAAGGCGAAGACGAGCGCCAGGATCGCCATCGTCTCGGTGGGCCGCTGCACGGGGGCGCTGCCGTAGCCTTAGTGGGCGGGCTGCTGGGACACGGGTGCTCCTCGGATGGGGGGCGCTGCGCCGGGCATCGTGGCGCAGGTGCCCGGCGCGGCACCAGGCACCGCGCCGGCGCGACGGCGGCTCCCTCAGCCGCCGGACGCGCCGCTGCGCGCCCGCACCTGCTCGGCCACGAGCGCCAGCACCTCCGCGGCGCCGGCCGCCCCACCCCGCTCGCCGACGGCAGCCGCGCCGCGCAGCAGCACCGCGAGCAGCACCCGCGCCTGCCCGGCGCGCAGCAGCCCGGTGGCCAGCGCGCCCGCGGCGACGAGGTCGGCGCCGCCCCCGCCGTCGCCGTAGGAGGGCACCACCGGGCCGTCGGGCACGCGGGTGGTCAGCAGCACCGGCACCCCCGCCGCGGTGGCGCGGCGCACCGCGGCGACCACGGCCGCGGTGGCGTTGCCCGAGCCCAGCGCCTGCAGCACGACGCCGCGGGCGCCCAGGTCGAGGGCGGCGCCGAGCAGGGCGCCGTCGTCCCCCGGGACGACGGCGACGACGTCGACCCGCGGCCAGGGCACCTCCGGCGGCGCCGGCGCCAGCGTCCGGGCTAGCGGTCCCGGGCGCGGCAGCGGCGCGGCGGCCGGCGCGAAGGCGGCGAGGTCGGTGGTGTGGCGCTTGGTGGTCCCGGCCACCGGGAGCAGGGCGCCGCCGAAGGCGACGAGCACGCCGGCCCTCCGGCGGGCGGGGTTGGCTGCGGCGGTGAGCGCGGCGAGGAGGTTGGCGGGGGCGTCGGAGGCCGGGGCGTCGGCGGTGCGCTGGGAGCCGGTGAGGACCACGGGGCGCTCGTCGTCGTGGTGGAGGTCGAGCAGGTACCCGGTCTCCTCCAGGGAGTCGGTGCCGTGCACGACCACCGCGCCGGCCACCGCGGGGTCGGCCAGGGCCGCCGCGACGGCGGCGCGCACCTGCTCGGCCTGGGCGAGCGTGGTGGTGGCGGAGTCGACCCGCAGCGCCTCCAGCACCCGCGCCCGGACCCCGGCGCGCTCGGCGGCGTCTCCCAGCACCCCGGCGCCGGACAGCGTCGGCCGGCTGACCCCGTCGGCGCCGGTGGTGCTGGCGATGGTCCCGCCGGTGGTCACCACCGCCACCAGCGGACGGCGGTCAGGGCTGTGGTCGTCGGCGTCCAGGGCTGCCTCCCGTCGAGCGGGCCCCGGCCGGCGCCCTCGCAGCGAGCAGTGTGGTGGACGGGGGCGGGCCGCCCTCCGGCCGCCCTGTGGCCGCCCTGTGGCCGGCGGAGGGCGGCGCTGGCAGGCTCGCCGGCGTGCCGCTGGACGAGCGCGACCTCGCGCACCTGACCCGCTGCGTCGACCTGGCCGAGGAGGCCGTCGACGCCGGCGACGAGCCCTTCGGGTCGCTGCTGGCCGAAGCCGACGGGCAGGTGCTCTTCGAGGACCGCAACCGCGTCGGGGCCGGTGACGGCACGCGGCACCCCGAGCTGTCGCTGGCGCAGTGGGCCGGTGCGCACCTGCCCGCCGAGCAGCGCGCTTGAGAGTCTCCGGGGAGCACTGCCCGATGTGCTCGGCGGCGCACGGGTGGGCCGGGCTGGGACGCATCGTGGTCGCCACCACCGCCGACCAGCTCAGCCGCTGGCAGCGCGAGCTGGGGGCGCCCCCGCGCCGGTCGCGCCGCTGCCGGTCAGCGCGGTGCTGCCGGGCGCGGTGGTCGACGGGCCCGCACCGCACCTGGCCGACCGGGTCCGCGACCTCCACCGCCGCAGCCTGCGATCAGGGGACTCCCAGCCCTAGGCTCGCGGCCGTGCACCGCCTCCCCGCCCCTGCGCCCGCGGCCCGTCCCCTGCCGGCGGGGGTGCGGCCGTGAGCGCCGGGCTGTTCGCCCTGCTGGACGACGTCGCCGCGCTGGTGCGGATGTCGGCGGCCTCCCTCGACGACGTCGCCGCCGCGACGGGACGCGCCAGCGCCAAGGCCGCCGGCGTGGTGGTCGACGACGCCGCGGTGACGCCCCGCTACGTGCAGGGCATCGAGCCGAAGCGCGAGCTGTCGATCATCTGGCGCATCGCCAAGGGCTCCATCCGCAACAAGCTGGTCTTCATCCTGCCGCTGGCGCTGCTGCTGAGCGCCTTCCTGCCGTGGCTGCTCACGCCGATCCTCATGCTCGGCGGCGCCTACCTCGCCTACGAGGGCGCGGAGAAGGTGTGGGAGAAGATCTCAGGCCACGGGGGCGGCCACGGGGCTGCCGGGTCGGGCGAGGCCGCGGCGGACGGGGCCTCGGCGGACGGGGCCGGCACGGCCGAGCAGGACCCGGCGGAGCGGGAGAAGGGCATCGTCTCCTCGGCGGTGCGCACCGACCTCATCCTGTCCGCGGAGATCATGGTGATCGCGCTCAACGAGGTGGCAGCGGAGACGGTGTGGGCGCGCGCGGTGATCCTCGCCGTCGTCGCCGTGGTCATCACCGCGGTCGTCTACGGCGCCGTCGCGCTGATCGTCAAGATGGACGACATCGGCCTGGCGCTCTCCCGGCGCAGCTCCTCCGGCGTGGCCGCCTTCGGCCGCGGGCTGGTCAAGGCGATGCCGGTGGTGCTCTCCACGCTGGCCACCGTCGGCGTGGTCGCGATGCTGTGGGTGGGCGGGCACATCCTGCTGGTGGGCACCGACGAGCTGGGCTGGCACGGCCCCTACGGCCTGGTCCACCACGTGGAGGAGGCCGTGCACGACGCGACCGGAGCCCTCGGCGGGGTCCTGGGCTGGCTGGTGAACACCGCCTTCTCCGCCGTCGTCGGCGCGGTGGTCGGCGCGGTGCTCGTCGTGGTCATGCACCTCGTCCCGAAGCGCCGCGCCAAGTCCGCCGCGCACTGACCCCGCGCCCCCCACCCCGACGGTCGAGGGGGGACGCGGTGGGAGGGGCGGGCGGGTCAGGTACGGGTCAGGGACGGGCGGGGGCGAGCACGCAGAGCTCGTTGCCGGACGGGTCGGCGAACACCAGCCAGGGCAGCTCTCCCGGCGCCGACAGGGGCGTGGCGCCGAGCGCCCGCAGCCGCTCCACGACGCCGCGCTCGATGACACCGCGCTCGCCGTCGCCGTCGTCCTCCCCGGGGTCGGTGGCCTCGCGGCGCACGTCGAGGTGCAGGCGGTTCTTGCCCGCCGGTCCGGCCGGCTTGGGACCCACCTCCGGGCACAGCGCGAGCAGCGGCCCGACGCCGTCGGGGTGGCGCAGGGCCGGCGACCCGCCGACGTCGCCGGCGCGCTGCCACCCGGTGACGGCGGCCCAGAAGGCGGCGTCGCGCTCGGGGTCGGCCAGCACGGTCCAGGGCACGCCGTCCCCCTGGCCGACGTCGGCGCGCCGGGCGCCCAGCGCGAGCAGGCGCTGCACCACCGGCGACCGCTCGTCGACCCGCTCCCCGCCGCCGCGCAGGTCGAGGTGGAGCCGGGGCGGGGCGGTTGAGGGGTGCTCGACGCGGGGGAAGCAGAGGTCGAGGAACGCGCCGGTGCCCTCGTCGAGCACCAGGCGCGCCTCGAGCAGGTCGGGCTCGTCGGTGATGACCTCCGCGCCCAGGGCCGCGGCCCAGAAGCCGCCCAGGACGCGCGGGTCGCGCGCGTCCCAGACGGCGTTCTCGAGCCTCACCGCGGGCCCGCGGTCCGGTCAGCCGACGACGTCAGCCGAAGACGTCGGGGTCCGGGCCGAGGCGCTCGCCGCGCTCCAGGCCGGCGATGGCGGCCACGTCCTCCTCGGACAGCTCGAAGCCGAAGAGGTCGATGTTGGAGCGGATCCGCGAGGGCGTCACCGACTTGGGGATGACGATGTTGCCGAGCTGGACGTGCCAGCGCAGCACCACCTGGGCGGGCTCCTTGCCGTGGGCGGCGGCGATCTTGCCGATCGTCTCGTCCTCGAGCACGCCCTTGCCCTGGCCGATGGGGCTCCAGGCCTCGGTGGCGATGCCGTGCTCGGCGTGGAAGGCGCGCAGGTCCTCCTGCTGCAGCCACGGGTGCAGCTCCACCTGGTTCACGGCCGGGGTGATGCCGGTCTCGTCGAACAGCGCCCGCAGGTGGGTCTTGGAGAAGTTGGAGACGCCGATGCTCTGGATCCGGCCGGCCTCCTTGAGCTCGGCGAAGGTCTTCCAGACCTCGACGTAGTTCGCCTGGTCCTGGCCGGGCCAGTGGATCAGCCACAGGTCCAGGCGCTCGAGCTGCAGCTTGGCCATGGAGTCGTCGAAGGCGCGCAGCGCGGCGTCGCGGCCACCGGCGCGGTCGCCGTTGGCGAGCTTGGTGGTGACGAAGACGTCCTCGTGGGTCAGGCCGAGGCTGTCCTGGGCGGTGCGCAGCGCGTCGCCGACCCCGGCCTCGTTGCGGTACCCGGCGGCGGTGTCGATGTGCCGGTACCCGGCGCCGAGGGCCTCCAGGACCACCTCGTCGGTCTTCTCCGGCGGCACCTGGAACACGCCGAGGCCGACCTGGGGGACCTGCTGGCCGTCGTTGAGGGTCACGAAGGGCACGGGTGTGCCGTACTCGAGAGGCATCCCTCGACCGTAGGCGCGGGCCGCCGGCCCGGCACGTCAGGGGCGGCTGCGGTCGGCGATGGCCCGCACCACGGCGGCCACGTCGAGCGCGCCGTCGCCGCGCGCCACGCCCTCGGCGCACAGGTCGCGGCAGACGTCCAGCAGCGGGCTGGCGACGCCCGCGGCGCGCGCCGCGTCGGTGATGAGGGACGCGTTCATGAGGACGTCGGCGAGCGAGGCCTGCGGCGCCCAGTCCTGCGCGACGAGCTTGGCGCTCTTCACCCGGGAGATCGGCGAGGACATCTGCCCGGCGTCGAGCACCCGCTGCAGCAGCGAGGGGTCCAGGCCGTGCGCCGCAGCGAAGTGGAAGGACTCGGCGAGCCCCGTCACGAGCGCGACGAGGAAGGTGTTGACGGCCAGCTTGAGGGTCAGCGCCGCAGGCACCTCGCCGCAGTGGGTGGTGGAGGCGCAGAAGCAGCGCAGCAGCGGGGTGACCCGCTCGACGGCCTCGCGCGGGCCGGCGGTCATGCCCACCAGCGAGGCCTCCTCGGCGGGGCGCCGGGAGCCGGACACGGGAGCCTCGACGAGGACGGCGCCCGCCGCGGCGAGCTGCTCCGCCAGCCGCCGGGAGCGCTCGGGCGCGAGCGTGCCGGTGTTGACCACCGTCCGGCCGGCCAGCAGCTCGCCGCGCCGCTCCCCCAGGGCGCCGAGCACGGCGTCGACGGCGTCGGCGCCGGCCAGCACGAGGATGACCACGTCGCTGCTCGCGAAGAGGTCGGCGACGTCGCGGGCGCGGCGCGCACCCGCGGCCTCCAGCGCCAGCGCGGGCGCCTCCGAGCGGTTCCAGACCGTCAGGGGCACGCCGGCGCGCAGGAGGTGGCCGGCCATCGGCGCGCCCATGATCCCCAGCCCGGCGAAGCCCACGCGCAGGTCTTCCACGCGCGGATCGTGCCACCGCGGGGTCGTGCCCGGGCGGCGACCACCGCTGTGACGGCCCCTCGGAGGACCGGCCCCTTGAGAGTGACCACCTGGTGACGCTCAAGGGGCCGATCCTCCGAGGCCGCCGCACCACCGCGATCCGGACCTCGCCCGACGTGGCCCCGTGCCGGGCGAGCGGGGGTCAAGGGGTGAGCAGGTCGTCCACCAGGGTCGAGGGCGTGCCGAAGCGGTGCGCGGTGGCGCTGACGGCCTGCTCGTGGAGGAACGGCAGCAGCTCCAGCCGCCCGGAGGCGGTGACCCGGCCGTGCCACACCGCGAGGTCGGGCCGCCCGCCGGTGGCCTCCGCCAGCGCCCTCGCCGCCGCCGCGGCGCCGGTGGGCTCTCCCGCCGGGCCGATGAGCCGCACCCGCGTCAGCGCCGCGGCGGGCGCGGCGGCCGCGCGGGCGAGCCAGGCGTCGTCGTCCTCGACCACCGCGCCGGGGGCGCAGGGCAGCGGCGAGGCCAGCGACACCTCCACGCGCGCACCGGTCCGGCGGGCCGCGGCGAGCACCCGCTCGACGTCGACGGGGTCGGCGCCGCCCACGGCGCGCACGGTGACCGGGGTCGGCACGTGCCGCAGCCAGTTGCGCTCGCTGACCAGCCCGCTCGGGTCCTGCGGCGAGCCGAGCAGCGACTCCCACGCGGCGGCGTCGGACGCCGCGGCGCGCTCCAGGAACGCCGCGCCGTCGAGGCCGTCGGTGCGCTCCCACCCCGTCAGGCCCAGCAGGTAGCTGGGCCCACCGGCCTTGGTGCCCGCGCCGACCGCCGAGCGCTTCCACCCGCCGAACGGCTGGCGCTGGACGATCGCGCCGGTGGTCCCGCGGTTGACGTAGAGGTTGCCGGCCTGGATCCGCGAGGCCCACCGGCGCAGCTCGCCCGCGTCGAGGGAGTGGATGCCGGAGGTCAGGCCGTAGTCGACCTCGTTGACGACGTCGATCGCCTCGTCCAGGGTCCGCGCGGTCATGACGCCGAGCACGGGCCCGAACACCTCGGTGCGGTGGTAGCGCGAGCCGCGGGCCACGCCGGCGCGGATGCCCGGCGTCCACAGCCGGCCCTCCAGCGCCGCCTCGGGGCCGGTGGCGGGCACGGGCAGCGACCGCGGCTGCAGCGCCCAGTGCTGCCCGGGCTCCAGCTCGGTCAGGCCCCAGTGCAGCGCGGAGCCGGGCTCGGGCCGCTCGATGACGGGACCGACCTGGGTGCGCGGGTCCCAGGAGGCGCCGACCACGAGGGAGGCGGCGGCGTCGAGCAGCTGGTCGTGGAAGCGGCGGGAGGTGGCCACCGACCCGACGAGCACCACGAGGGAGGAGGCGGAGCACTTCTGCCCCGCGTGCCCGAACGCCGAGGCGACGACGTCCTTCGCGGCCAGGTCGAGGTCGGCCGACGGGGTGATGATCATCGCGTTCTTGCCGGACGTCTCCGCGAGCAGCGGCAGGTCGGTGCGGAAGGTGCGGAACAGCTCGGCGGTGGCGTAGGCGCCGGTGAGGACGACGCGGTCGACCCGCGGGGAGCTGATGAGGTGGCGGCCCAGGCCGCCCTCGTCGACGGTCACCACGCGCAGCGCGTCGGCGGCGCCAGCCTCGGCGAGGGCCTGCGCGACCGCCTCGGCGAGCACCGCGCCGCAGCGCTGGGCGGGCTCGGCGGGCTTGAGGACGACGGCGGAGCCGGCCGCGAGCGCCGCGAGGACGCCGCCGGCGGGGATCACCACGGGGAAGTTCCACGGCGGGGTGACCAGCGTCAGGCGCGCGGGCACGGCCCGGACGCCGTCGCGGGCCTCGAGCGCGGCCAGCTCCAGGGCCTGCTCGGCGTAGTAGTGGGCGAAGTCGACGGCCTCGGAGACCTCCGGGTCGGCCTGGTCGGCGGTCTTGCCCGCCTCGGAGGCCATGACCTCCACCAGCTCGGCGCGGCGCGCCTCCAGGGCCCGGCCCGCGGCGTGCAGCGCGGCGGCGCGCTCGGCGGCGGGCCGCCGTCCCCAGGCCTCGGCGGCGGCGGCGGTGGCGCTGAGGAGGTCGTCGAGGAGCTCGGCGTCGTCGACGAGGGTCTGGGCGGCGCTGTGCCGGCCCGTGGTGCCCAGGCGGGAGGTGGCGGCGCGGGAGAGCGCAGCGCGCACCCAGGTGCGGTGGCCCTCGACGGCCGGGTCGGAGTCGGGGGTGCCGACGAAGCCCTTCCCGTCGGCTCCGGGCTCGTGGGGCAGCGCGAGGTAGCGGTCCGAGGGCCGCTCGTAGCGGCGGTGCGCGGGCGGGGGCGCGTCGGCGTCGCCGTGGTCGGCGAGCGCCTGGTCGCGCCAGACCGCGAGCAGCTGCAGCGACTCCTCGTGGCGCGCGAGCTCGCGGGCGAACAGCGGGGAGTCCGGCGTGATCTCGGTGATGGCCGACATGAAGTTGTCCGGGCTGGCCACCTCCTCCAGGCGGCGCACGAGGTAGGCGATGGCCACGTCGAACTCGCGCGGGTGCACCACGGGCGTGTAGAGCAGCAGCGAGCCGGTCTCGCGGCGCACGGCGGCGGCCTGCCCGGCGGCCATGCCGAGCAGCATCTCCACCTCCATCCCCTCGCGGGCGCCGCGGGCGCCGGCCAGCAGCCACGCGTGGGCGATGTCGAAGAGGTTGTGCCCGGCCACGCCCAGCCTGACGTTGGCAGTCCGCTCGGGGGTGAGGGCCCAGTCGAGCACCCGCTTGTAGTGGGCGTCGGAGGCGGCCTTGGTGCCCCAGGTGGCCAGCGGCCAGCCGTGGACGTCGGCGTCCACGCGCTCCATGGAGAGGTTGGCGCCCTTGACCAGGCGCACCTTGATCGGGGCGCCGCCGGCGGCGACGCGGCGGGCGGCCCAGTCCTGCAGCCGCTGCATCGCGGCCAGGGCGTCGGGCAGGTAGGCCTGCAGCACGATGCCCGCCTCGTACCCCCGCAGCGCCGGACGCTCCAGCAGGCGCGTGAAGACCGCGAGGGTGAGGTCGAGGTCCTTGTACTCCTCCATGTCGAGGTTGAGGAACGTCGGACGCCCCGGGGTGGTCGCCGCGGTCTCGTACAGCGGCGCGAGCCGCTCCACGACGTGCTCGACGTCCTCGGCGAAGCCCCAGGGGGCGTGCGGCGCGACCACGGCGGAGGTCTTCACCGAGACGTAGTCGACGTCGGGGCGCTCGACCAGGGCGCGCAGCCCCGCCAGGCGGCGGTCGGCCTCGCGCGCGCCGAGCACGGCCTCGCCGAGGAGGTTGAGGTTGAGCCGCACGGGCGCGGCGTCGTCACCGGCGCGCCGGATCCGGGCGAGGCTCCTGCCGAGCCGGGCGTCGGTGGCGTCCACCACGAGGTGGCCCACCATCGCCCGCAGGGCGCGCTTGGCGGCGGGGACGACGACGCCGGGCGCCACCGGGCCGAGCGCGCCCCCGGCCGTGACGGCCGCGCGCAGCGGCGGGGACAGGAAGGCCGGCGGCCGCTGGGCCAGGCGGCGCAGCACGGCGGCGCCGGCGGCGGGGTCCTCCGGGCGGACCACGCCGTCGACGAAGCCGGTCGCGAAGGCCAGCCCGTCGGGGTCGCGCAGCAACCCCGCCAGCTGCGCGGCGGCGCGCGCCTCGGCGCCGGTCACGGGGTGGGCCGCGGACTCCTCCAGCCAGCGGCCCACGAGCGCGGCGACGGCGTCGACGCCCACCTCGGCAGCGGCGGCGGTGTCGAGGGTGCTCAGCTCGGCAGCGGTCATGGCAGGAGTCTGCGCCGCCCGGGCGCCGTGCGACAGGTCATCACCGGTGAGCGTTGAGACGCAGTACCGTTCACCTCCGGTGACGGGTCGAGGCCCGGCCACGACCGCCCAGGACGAGGAGGAGCGCCCGTGCTCGACGTGCGGCGGCTGCTGCTCCTGCGCGAGGTCGCCACCCGCGGCACCCTGGCCGCCGCCGCTCAGGCGCTCAGCTACTCCCCCTCCCACGTCTCCCAGCAGCTGGGCCTGCTGGCCAGGGAGGCCGGGGCGCCGCTGCTGCGCCGCTCCGGGCGCCGCGTGGTGCTGACGGCCGAGGCCGAGGAGCTGGTGGCCGCCGCCGGGGAGGTGCTCGACGTCCTCGAGCGCGCCCGCGCCCGGGTGGCCACCACCACCCGCGACCGTGCCGGCGACCCGGCGGCGCCGCTGACCGGGCGGGTGCGGCTGGCGGTGTTCCAGTCAGCGGCGCTCGCCCTGGTGCCGGGCGCGCTGCGGCAGCTGGCGGCCCAGCACCCCGGGCTGCGCGTGGAGGTGGTCCAGGCCGAGCCGGGCGCGGCGCTGGAGGAGCTGGCGCTGCGGGACCTCTCGCGCGACTACGACGTCGTCGTGGCCGAGGAGTACCCCGCGCACTCCGCCCCGCACCTGCCCGGGCTGGTGCGCACCGAGCTGGTGCGCGACGCGCTGCGCCTGGCCCTGCCGCCGGAGCACCTGGCGCCGGGCGTGCACGACCTGGCCGACCTCGCGGGCAGCGCCGCGGCGCTGCCCTGGGTGGCCGAGCCGGAGGGCACCGCGAGCCGGCACTTCGCCGAGCAGACCTGCCGCACCAGCGGCTTCGAGCCCGACGTGAGGTTCACCAGCGCCGACCTGCAGACCCACCTGCGGCTGGTGGAGACCGGCTGCGCCGTGGCGCTGCTGCCCGACCTCGTGCACGCCGGGCGCGAGAGCGCCGCCCGCCTGGTGGACCTGCCCGGAGCACCGCGCCGGACGGTGTTCGCCGCGCAGCGCGCCGCCGCCACCGGCCAGCCGGCGCTGGCCGCCGTCGTGGAGGCGCTGCGCGCGCAGGTCAGGAGCTGAGCCGGGCGTGCACCGCGTCGGCGACGACGAGGTCCTGCCACGCCATCCCCGTGCCCTTGAACACCACCGCCCCCTGCGGCAGGGGCGCCCGGCCGGTGACGAGGTCGGCCAGCGGCACGAGGCGCTCGACCTCCAGGGCGCCCTGCGCCACGGCCAGGACCACGTCGCCGGCCTCGCGCAGCGCCGTCGCCGGCTCCTCCACGACCACGGCGGCCCGCGCCAGCAGCGCCGCGTCGAGCTCGCGCCGGTCCGGCTCGTGGGAGCCGACGGCCACGGCGACGACGTCCTCGCGCAGCACCGCCGACCCGAACAGCGGCTCCCCCGCCGACGTGGCGCAGACGACGACGTCGGCCGCCCCCAGCGCCCGCTGCGCCTCCGGCGACGCCAGGCCCAGCACCGCCGCGCTGGTGCCACCGCCGGCGCCGAGGGCGGCCAGCGCCGCGGCCGCGCCCGCGGCCCGCTCCGGGGAGCGCACCAGCAGGTCCACGTGCGCCACCGGCCGCTGCCCGCCGGCACCGAGCACCTCGACCAGCGCGCGGGCGTGCTCCACGGCCTGCACCCCGCCGCCCACCACCGCGGCGCGCACCGGCCCGCTGCCGCGAGCCAGCACGTGCGCGACCGCCACCAGCGACGTCGCCGGGGTGCGCAGCGCCGTGAGGGCCGGGGCGTCCAGGGTGGCCAGCGGCAGCAGCGTGGTGGCGTCGAAGAGGACGTAGAGACCGGTCACGGTCGGCAGGCCGAGCGCCGGGTTGCCGGGGGCGACGCCCACGAGCTTCACGCCGGCGCGCCGGCCGGAGGCCGCCGGCATGGTGAGCACCTGACCGCCGGCGGCCGCGAAGCCCGTGCGCGCCGGCCCGGCGGCCGGGTCCAGGCCGTCGAGCAGCGCCTGCCGCAGCAGCGCCGTCGCCTCGGGCAGGGAGACCGCCGAGCGCACCCGGTCGGCGTCGTGGTGGGGCAGCACGGGGGGCATCCTCGCCGAGCCCGCCCGGCGCGGCGCGACCGGACCGGCCGGGCTCAGCCCCGTCCGGCCGCCCGCACGACACCGGCCTCGTCGAGGTCGAGGTTCACCCGCTCCGGGCGGAAGTCCATGGTCACCGCGAAGCAGTCGGCGCCGCGCCCGACCACGCGCACGGGGAGGCCCTCGGCCTCCGCCCGCGCCGTCGCCTCGGCCTCGGGCAGGTCCAGCAGGGAGCGGGTGAGGTCGTCGGCGGCGCCGCTGGACCCGCACGGGCTGCTGGTGGCAGCCGGCGGGTCAGCGCCGACGGGGTCGGCCGCGCCGCACGCGGCCGTCACCGAGACCGCCGCGAGCAGGACGACGACGAGCACCACCCGGGAAGCGCCCAGCGCTGTGACGACCACGTCCCCAGGACGCCCCCGGGCCCCCCGGTGTTGCACCCCGACGCGCCCGGGTGCCCGGCCGCCCACGACCACGGTCGGGGGTCAGCCGCGCGAGCCGCTGCGCGGGCGGGGCGGGGCCTGGGCCGCGCCCCGCGCCCCGGCTGCCCGGGAGGAGCCCTTGGCCGCCGAGCCCTTCGCCGCCGGCCCCGTGGCCGCCGCACCCGAGGACGGCGAGCCCAGCGACGTGGAGGCCGCCGACAGCTCGGACAGGTCCGACAGGATCCGGGCGTGGCGGGCGCGCAGCGCCTCGACGTCGGCCTGCGCCTGCTCCAGCACCCCCTCGGCCTCCTCGCGCAGCCGCTCGGCCTCGGCGGCCGCGTCCTCGAGCAGCTGGTGGGCGGCGGTGCGCGCCTCGGCGAGCAGCTCCTCAGCCTCGGCGGCGGCCGCCCGGCGCTGCTCGGCGGCCTCGCCGCGGGCGCGGGCGACCTCCTCGGCCACCCCGTCGACCAGGGCACGGGCGCCCGCCTCGGCCTGGGCCGCCGCGCGCTCGGCGCGGGCCGTGGTGGCCGCCGCCTCCGCGGTGGCGGCCTGCTCCAGGCGCGCGGCCTCGGCCTGGGCGACCTCCAGGGCCTCCCGCGCGGAGGCGCGGGCCGCCGCCACCTCGCGGCGCGCGGAGGCGAGCAGCTGCTCGGCCTCGCGGGCGGTGGTCTCGCGCAGCACCGCCGCCTCGTGCTGCAGGGCCGCGCGCAGCGCCTCGGACTCCTCCTGCGCGGCGCCGCGCAGCTGCTCCGCGGCGGCCACGGCGGCGGCCCGCTCGCGCTCGAGGCGCTCGGCGGCGGCCGCGGCCAGCTGCTGGGCGCGCTCGCGGGCCTCGCGGACCAGGGCCGCGGCCTCGGCGTGGGCCTGGCGGGAGGCGGCCTGGGCGGTCTCGGCGGCCCGGGCGCGCAGGCGCTCGGCCTCGTCCTGGCCCTCCTGCACGCGGGCGGCGGCCTCGGCGGTGGCGCGGGCGGCCTCGGCCTCGGCGGCGGCGCGCAGGCGCTGGGCCTCCGCCCGCGCCGCCTCGGCCTCCTCCGCGGCGCCCTCGCGCAGCGCGTCGGCGTGCGCGGTGGCAGCGGTCAGGGCCCGCTTGGCCTCGGCGTAGGCGTCGGCGGTGGCCCGGCGGGCCTCGGCAGCGGCCTGCTGGCGGGCCTGGTCGGCCTCGCGGCGGGCCCGGGTGGTCTCCTCACCGGCCTCGCGCTGCGCGCCGGAGACCAGGGCGGCGGCCTCGGCGCGGGCGCGCTCGAGCTCGTCGCCGGCCTGCGCGCGCAGCAGCACCGCCTCGTCGCGCAGCGCGGCGGCGGCCGAGGCGGCCTGCTCGCGCGCCACCAGCGCGTCGGCGCCGGCGCGCTCCAGCAGCGCCTCGGCCTCGGCGGTGGCGCGGGCCAGCTCGGCGGCGGCGCGCTCGCGCACCCCGGTGGCCTCGGCCACCACCCGCTGCGCCTGGGCGCTCGCCTCGGCGCGGGCGGCGGTGGCGGCGGCCTCCGCGGCAGAGCGCTCCCGGGCGGCGCGCTCCTGGGCGGCCACGAGGAGCCGGTCGGCCTCGGCCTCGGCGGCGCGGTGGCGGGCCTGGGCGCGGGCGGTGATGTCGTCGGCGGCGCGCTGGACGCTGGAGAGCATCTCCTCGGCCTCGGCGCGGGCGGCGGCCACCAGGTCGTCGGCCTCGGCCTCCAGGGCGGTGCGGGCGCTCTCGGCGTCGTTGAGCAGGGACACCCCGCGCTGGCGCGCCAGGGCCATGAGCTCCTCGGCGTCCACCTGCGCCGCGGCCCGCACGTCGTCGGCGTCGGCCGCGGCGGCGGTGGTGATGCGCACCGCCTGCGCGCGGGCGGAGCCCAGCAGCTCCTGCAGCTCCTCGGCGGCCTCCTCGCGGGAGGCCTCCGCCTCGGCGAGCACGTCCTCGGCCTCGGCGCGGGCTGCCGTGACTACCTGGTCGGCCTCGGCGGCGGCGTCGGCGAGCAGCTGCTCCACCGCGGCCTGCGCGGCCGCCACGGCCTCCTCGGCCTGCGAGCACAGCTCCTCGGCGCTGGCCCGGGCGCGCCCCAGCACGTCGTCGGCGAGGTCGACGGCGTCGGCGTGCAGGGCGTCGGCCTCCTCGGCGGCGGTCTGCCAGAGCCTGTCGACCTCGCGGCCGGCCTCGGCGAGCACCTCGCCGGCCTGCGCGCGGGCGGCGGCCACGAGGCGGTCGGCCTCGGCGCGGGCGGCCAGGGCGTGCTCGCGGGAGCGGGAGCGCTCGGCCTCGACCTCCACGTGCAGCGCGGCCGCGGACGCGCGGGCCACCTCGGCCAGCTCCTCGGCCTCGCGGGCAGCGGCCTGCACGCCCTGGACGGCCTGCTCGCGGGTGGCCTGGGCGTGGCGGCGGGCGCCGGCGAGCACGGCCTCGGCCTCGGCGTGCAGGGCGGCCGCGGAGCCGCGGGCCGCCTCGGCCAGCTCGGTGGCCTCGGCGCGCGCCGCCGCCTCCAGCTCCTGCACGCGCCGGCGCGCGGCCTCGGCGTGCTCCCGGGCACCGGCGAGGACCTGCTCGGCGTCGCGGCGGGCGGTCGCCGCGGCGGTGCGCGCCACCTCCAGGACGGTGCCGGCCTCGCGGGCGGCGCGGTCGGCGACGGTGTCGGCGGCGGCGCGGGCCACGGTGCGCAGCTGGGCGGCCTCGGCGCGGACGGCGGCCGCCTCGGTGCGCGCCGCCTGCAGCACGCCGTCGGCCTCCGCCTGAGCGGTCGCGGCCAGGGCGGCGGCGCGGGACTGCGCGTCGGCGCGGGCGCCGGCCAGCAGCGCCGCGGCGTCGGACTCGGCGCTGGCGCGGACCGCGGCCGCGGCGGCGGTGGCCTGCTCGCGCAGCGCGGCGACCTGCGCGCGCAGCTCCGCCGCCTCCGCCTCCGCCGAGGCGACCAGCTCGGACGCCTCGGCCTGCGCGGTGGCCGCAGCCTCGCGCGAGCCCGACAGCAGTGCGTCGGCCTCGGCGCGGGCCGCGGCGCGCAGCTCCTCGGCGTCGGCCTCGGCCCGACCGCGGACCGCAGCCACCTGCGCGCGCAGCGCGTCCGCCTGCGCCGTGAGCTCCTCGACGACGGCGCGCGCGGCGGTCCGCTCGGCGTCGAGCGCGGACAGCACCTCCTCACGGACGGCCTCGGCCTCGGCGCGCGCGGTGGCCAGCACCGCCGCCGCGCCGGTGCGGGCGCCGGCCAGGGCCTGCTCGCGGTCGGCCAGGGCCTGCTCGCGCACGGCGTCGGCCTCGGCGCGGGTCTGCGCGAGCAGGGCGGCGGCCTGGGCGCTCGCCCCGGCCAGGACGCCGTCGGCCTGGGCGGTGGCCTGCTCGGCCTCCGCGCGGGCCACCGCCAGCGCCTCGGCGGCCTCGGTGCGGGCCTGCTCCAGCAGGCGGGCGCCCTCGGCGCGGGCGGCCTCGCGCAGGCCGTCGACGTCGTCGAGGGCTGCCTCGCGCTCCAGTTCCAGGGCGGCGAAGACGGCGGCGCGCTCGGCGTCGATGTCGCCGCGGGCGGCGCGCAGCTCGGCGGCCACCAGCTCGGCGGCCTCCTCGCGGGCGGCCTGCTCGGCCCCGCTGGCGCGGGCGTGCAGCGCCTCGGCCTGCTGGGCGCGCTCGGCGGCCTGCGCGTGCAGCCCCTCGGCCTGCGCCACCAGCGCGCGTGCGGCCTCCTGGGCCTGCTCGGCGGTGCGCTCGGCGTCCTCCACGGCGGCGGCGCGCACGGCCTCGGCGTCGTCCCGGGCGGCCAGCACGGCGGCCTCGGCCGCCTCGGCGGCGTCGCGGGCGGCCTGCTCGCGGTCCTGCTCGGCGTCGGTGAGCACCTGGTGGGCGTCAGCCCGGGCCTGGGTGAGCAGCTGCTCGGCCACCGCGGCGGCCTCGGCGCGCACGCGCTCGGCGTCGTCGTCGACCTCGGCCCGCAGCTGCTCGGCGTAGGCGACGGCGGCGGCCGCCTGCCGGCTGGCCTCCGAGCGGGTGCGGTCTGCGTCGGCGCGGGCCGCGGCGCGGGCCTGCTCGGCCTCGGCGCGCGCCACGGCGCCCTCGGCCTCGGCCGCCTCCAGGCGGGCCTGGGCGTCCGCGCGGGCCGCGGCGAGGCGGCTCTCGGCCTCCCGGACCAGGCGGGCGGCCTCCTCGCGGGCGGCGGCGACGACGCGCTCGGCGGCCGCGCGGGCCTGCTCGAGGTCGGCCTCGGTCTTCAGGCGCAGCTCGCTGGCGTCGGCCTGCGCGCTGGCGCGGGCGGCGACGGCGCGCTCGACGGTCACCGCGGCCTCGCGGGTCACCTCCGCGGCGCGGGCGGCGGCCTCGTCGACGATGGTGTCGGCCACCGACCGCAGGACGCTGACGCGGTCCTCCAGCGCGGCGGTCTGGTCGGCGTACTCCCCGCGGCGGGTGCGCAGGGCGGTGAGGTCCGTGCGCAGCAGGCTCAGCTGCTCGCGCAGCGTCGTGTACTCCTCGCCCATCGCCGCGAGCACCTGGCGCCCCTGCTCGGTGCGGGTCTCCAGGAGCTCGACCTCCTGGGCGGCGCGCGCGAGCATGCTCTCGGCGCGCTCCTCGGCGGTGCCGATGACCAGGGCGGCGTGGCGGGCGGACTCCGCGCGCTCGGAGGCGGCGCGCTCAGCGGCCTCCTCCACCAGGGCGCGGGCCTCGCGCTCGGCGGTGGCGCGCACCTCCTCGGCGTGGCGCTGGGCCAGGCCCAGCAGCTCCACGGCGTGGTCGTAGCGGGCGGCGTCGACGCTCGGGACGGCGTGCTGCACGGGCTGCTGGTGCTGCGGGACGTGCTGCGGGACGTGCTGCTGGGGCGGCTGGTGGGCGCTCTGGTGCGACGGCGGGGTGCCGTACCAGTGCTCCTGCTCGGCCGCGGAGGGGTGGTGCAGCGCCGGGGCCGTGGCCGGCAGGTGCACCGGCTGGGCCGCGCGCTCACCCGCGTGCTGCGGGTGCTGCGGCTGCTGCGCCGGGGCGCGCCCGAGCCACTGGTCCAGGTGGTCCGAGGCGGCCGGCGCGCCGCCGCCGCCCTCGCGCAGGTCGATGACGGGGCGCCCGGCCCCCGGCCGCGCACCCGGACGCGTGGCCGCCCCCACCGGGGTGGGCGTGGGCGGGGTGCGGCCGGCGGCCGGGGCCACCGCGGGCAGCGAGACCGAGGTGTGGGCGCGGTGGGAGGCCACCCGCACCCGGGGCAGGGGGGAGGCGTCGTCGTGGTCGTCGTGCTCGTCCCACGGAGAGGGGTCGCCCTGGTAGCCGGGGCGGCGCGTCTCCATGCACGGATCGTGACACCTCGAGCGCTCTGCGCGTGGGACTTCCCGCGCGTCGAGGCATGTCGTGGCGCCGCCGGCCGACGCCCGGGGCCGGCGCCGCGGCCGCGAACCGGGACAGACCCGGGTCCTCGCCGCACATCCCCGGGGCCCCTGTGGCTGCTGTGAACGATGGTGCCCCGGCGGTGGCGGCCCACCGCGGACCCACCCCTCGGCCCGGCGTGTCGCGCCGCCAGCACCCAGGCCGGCGACGGCCGGCCCGCCGGCCGGACCTCAGCCGGCCGTGTCGCCGACCAGCGCGCCCGCGCCGGTCAGCACCGCGAGCGGCACCGGCGGGGAGACGACGTCGGCGGTGCCGGCCACGGCGGTGAAGGGCCCGCCCTCCACCGAGAACACCCCGGCGTACGTCGTCGTGAGCACCACCTGCACCTCGCCTCCGCGATCGTAGGTGTGCGCGGTCGCCAGGGCCGGGTAGAGGGCCCCGGGGTCGGTGGTCGGGCCGAGCACCGTCCCGTCGCCGAAGTCCCACGTCCACGCCACCGGCGTCGCCCGCACCTGGACCGGCGCGCCGAGCACGGCCGTGGCCAGCACCCGCGGCGCCGTGCCCGCGACCGCGTTGAGCGGCACCCCGACCAGCGCGAAGCCGTTGCCGGGCTCGAGCACGACGTCCTGCGGCGGGATGGGCAGGGCGCGGAAGTCCGCCAGGGTCAGCCCGGGGACGGCCTCGCCGTCCTGCGCCTCCTCGCGGGTCAGGCACCGGGTGCCCACGAGGTCCCACGCCTGCCCGTCGCCGGAGCGGTACTGCCAGTAGAACAGCCGCGGGGCGGCGCACTGCCCGGTGGCCAGGTCGCACGTGGTGGTGCCCGGCGCGGCCAGGGTGTTGCCCTCGCACGCCAGCACGTAGCGGTACCGGTAGCGCGGACCGCTGGCGCTCCCGCTGCCGCCGCCGCCCTGGCCCGCCGAGGCGCCGCCGCGGCCCGGCAGGTCCCGCGCGCACCCCACGCCGACGGAGTCCCCGGCGGCGCCCGCCGTGCACGCCGCGGCCGGCGGCACGGCCCCCGGCAGCACCACCACCACCGGCGCCCCCTGCAGGAGCAGGACGAGGACGACGACGAGCGCCGCCGCACCGGCCCGCCCGCGGCGCGGGCGCTGGTGGCGCCGGGAGGCCGGCGGGAGGGAGCTGTCGGGCACGGCCGCAGCGTGGGGCACCACCGCACCCCCGCCGGGGCTCGTGTCGCCTCGCCGGACCACCGGCGTGCTCCCCCGGCGTCCCGGCGCGCACGCAGCGTGCTCGGCCGTCAGCGCAGCGCGAGCACGCACCGGCCGCGGTCCGCAGCGGCGGGCTGGGGGTCCGGCGCGGGGCACCCCGGCATCCTGGCCCGGCGGCGCCCCCCGGTGCCGGCGCCGGCCGCGCGCCTGTGGACAGCCGGCCGCCGGCCACCTCCCGGGCTCCCGGGCCCCTGCGCCCCGAGCCCCCCGCAGCCGCCTCTTGACCATCTCTTGACCCTGGAGTGGGACACTGGGACATGCCCGCCGGCGTCCTCGGTCCCCCGCCCGCCACCGCCCCCCGGCCCTCCCTCGCCTCGCGCGCCCGCCGGTGGACCGTCGCCGTGCTGGCCGCGGCGCAGGTGCTCGCCGCCGTCGTCGCCGCGGCCCTCGGCGGCGGCCGCCCCGGCGGGACCGGCGGCGCCGGTGGCACCGACCTGCTCATCACCCCCGCCGGCTACGCCTTCGCCGTCTGGGGCGCGGTGGTCGCCGGCTGCCTGGCCTACGCCGTCTACCAGCTGCCCGCGGCCCGCGGCGACGAGCCGGCCCACCGCCGCGTCGCCTGGCCCTTCGCCGGGGTGATGGCGGGCTTCGTGGCCTGGCTCGTCCTGGCCGCCACCGCCCCGACGTGGACCACCGCGCTGGTGTTCGCGGTCATGCTGGGGCTGCTCGTGGTCGCCTACGACACCGCGCTGCGCCACCGGCGCCTCGTGCGGCTGCCCGGGCGCCTGCTGCTCCTGGGCACCCTCGGGGTCTACACCGGCTGGGCGGCCGTCGCGGTACCCGTCAACGCCGCCTCGGCGCTGGCCGACCTCGGCCTGCCCACCACCGGCAGCGCCGCGGCGGCGTGGCAGGCGGTGGTCCTCCTCGTGGCGCTGGGCGCCGGCGTCGCGGTGGTGCGGCGCTGGCGCGCGCGGGCGGCGAGCACGCTGGCCGTGGTCTGGGCGCTGCTCGCAGTCGCCTTCGGGGCCGGCGCGCGCGAGGGCGGGGCGCTGCTCGCCGCCGCCGCCGCGGTCGGTGCCGTCGTGCTGCTCGGCTGGGCGGTGTGGATGCGCTGGGAGGACCTGCGCCGCCGCGTGGCGGCCAGCACCGTGCGCCTCGGCGGGCCCGGCTCGCCGTTCGGCCCGCGCCCCTGACACCGGAGCACCGGGCACGAGGGGCGGGCCGTCAGCCGGCGCTGGTGGACCCGTCGTCCGGCGCGCCGCCGTGGCCGAGGGCGAGCATCGCCTCGAGCATCTCCGCGCGCAGCCTCTCGATCTCCGGGGTGAGCCGCTCCACCGCCTGGCGGCGGCGCGGGGCGTCGGCGCGGCCCGGTGCCGTCGCGCCCAGCAGCAGGTGGCGCGAGCGCTCCAGCGCCCTCGCCCGCCGCAGCCACGCGTCGGCCTGCGCCGCCTGCGCCGGGCTGCCCGCGGCCTCGGCGTCGCTGCGCGCCGAGGTGGCGTGGTCGACCAGGGCGGAGATCTGCTGGGCCAGGCGCGCGTCGGGGGTGCGCGCGGTCCGGGCGTCGGCCCACCGCTGGGTGAGCGCCCGGAAGCGCTCGCGGGTCTCGGGCTCGCGCAGGTACGGCGCCACGACCGTCATCCAGCGGATGGCGTCGGGTCCGCGCTTGGCCGCGAGCGCGACGAGCTGGCGCAGCACGGTCGGGTTCAAGGCGGCCACCCGGCCATGGTGGCCCGGCGCCGCGGCAGCCGCGCGCGAGAGGATCAGCCCGTGGACGTCCCCTCCGACGGTGTGGTCGACGGCGAGGTCAGCTTCTGGTGGCACCAGCTGGGCGGCGCGCGGGCGCGGCGCCGGCGGCCGCCGCTGCCGCCGTCGTCGGCGCCCCTGGAGTGCGACGTCGCGGTGGTCGGTGCCGGGTTCACGGGGCTGTGGACGGCGTACTACCTCAAGCGGGCCGACCCGTCGCTGCGCGTCGTCGTCCTCGAGCAGCGGTTCGCGGGGTACGGGGCGTCGGGCCGCAACGGCGGCTGGCTGACCAACGAGATCACCGGCGGGGTGGAGGGCTACCGCGCCGGCCACGGCCCGGCCGCGGTGGACGCGTTCCAGCTGGCGGCGGACGGGGCGGTCGCCGAGGTGGTGCGCGTCGCCGAGGCGGAGGGCATCGACGCCGACGTCCACCTCGGCGGCGAGCACACCGTGGCCCGCGGCCCGGCCCAGCTGGCGCGGCTGCGCGCGCTGCACGCCTCGATGGCGGCCCGCGCCGGCACGGACGCGGTGTGGCTGGACGCCGAGGAGGCGCACGCGCGGATCGGCGTGGCGGGCACCCGCGCGGCGGTGTGGCACCCGCACTGCGCGCGGGTCCACCCCGCGAAGCTCGTGCGGGGGCTGGCCGAGGCCGTCGAGCGGCTCGGGGTCGAGGTCTACGAGGGCACCCGCGTCACGGAGGTCTCCCCCGGGCTGGCGCGCACGCTCGTGGACGGCGTCCCCGGCCGGGTGCGGGCCCGGGTGGTCGTGCGCGCGACCGAGGGCTACACCGCCGACATCCCCGCGCTGCACCGCGACTGGCTGCCGATGAACTCCTCCGTGGTCGTCACCGCGCCGCTGCCGGCGCCGGTGTGGGACGCCATCGGCTGGGGCGGCCGCGCCACGCTGGGCGACGCGGCGCACGTCTACGCCTACGCCCAGCGCACCGCCGACGACCGGATCGCCCTGGGCGGGCGCGGCGTCCCGTACACCTGGGGCTCCAGCACCGCCCGCACCACGGCCGACGGGCGCACCCCGGCGCGCACGGTGGAGGGGCTGCGCCGGGTGCTGGAGGACTTCTTCCCCGTGCTGCGCCAGCTCACCCCCGACGGGCGGGCGCCGGTGGAGCACGCGTGGTCGGGCGTGCTGGCGGTCCCGCGGGACTGGCAGGCCTCGGTCGGGCTGGAGCGCGCCGCGGACGGGACGGCGCTGGCGTGGGCCGGCGGGTACGTCGGGACCGGCGTCACCGCCGCCAACCTCGCCGGGCGCACCCTGCGCGACCTCGTCCTCGGGGAGCGCACCGCGCTGACCGAGCTGCCGTGGGTGGGCCACCGGGTGCGCCGCTGGGAGCCCGAGCCGCTGCGCTGGATCGCCGTCCACGGCCTG
Organism: Quadrisphaera sp. KR29; assembly: GCF_052644995.1. Classification (NCBI taxonomy): domain Bacteria; kingdom Bacillati; phylum Actinomycetota; class Actinomycetes; order Kineosporiales; family Kineosporiaceae; genus Quadrisphaera; species Quadrisphaera sp. KR29. The sequence continues at coordinate 45,072 of NZ_JBQXXG010000008.1, read as the reverse complement.
TACGCCGCCTACCGCGCGGCCGACGCCGCCGAGGCGCGCGGGCGCCGGCGCACCTCACCGCTGGCGGTGCTGGCCGGCAGGGTCGCCGGCCACCGCTGAGGGTCAGCCGGCGGCGGGCTGCAGCGGCGCCGCGGCCGTGACGACGCCGCCGCCGGAGCCCTTGGCGCGGTACATGGCCTCGTCGGCGCGCCGCAGCAGCAGGTCGACGTCGTCCTCGCCCACCGCACGGCCCGCGGCGACGGCGTCCCCGCCCAGGCGCAGGACGCCGACGCTGACGCCCACGCTGACCGCGGTCGTCCCGGCTGCACCCGCAGGCGTGACGTCGACGGGCCGGCGAACCGCGTCCTCCAGGCGGCCCCCGAGGGCGTCGACCTGGTCGGCCGGCACGCCGAAGCACAGGGCCACGAACTCGTCGCCGCCCATGCGGGCCACCACGTCGCCGGCGCGGACGGCGGCGCGCAGCCGGTCCGCCACGGCCCTCAGCACGAGGTCGCCGGCGCGGTGGCCGTGCACGTCGTTGACGGCCTTGAAGCCGTCGAGGTCGAGGAAGAGCAGCACCGCGCCGTCGGTGCCGGCGGCCTCGGCGAGCCGCCGGTGCAGCAGCACGCGGTTGGCCGCCCCGGTGAGCTGGTCGTGGTGGGCCTGGTGCTCCAGGGCCGCGCGGGCGGCCTCCTGGTCGCGCACCAGCAGGTGGAAGCGGGCCACCACGGTCAGGGCGAGCACCAGCGCCCCGGCCAGGGAGGGCACCAGGTCCCACAGCCCGGTGCCGCGCACCGCGGCCATGACGAGCACCGTGGTCAGCGACCCGCCGAGCAGCAGCAGGCGCCAGCGCTGGAGCACCCACCCGCCGCGGTGGGGGGCCGAGGTGGTCAGCAGCGCGCGGTCGCGGTGCACGGCGGCCGCCCCGAGGCAGCCGTTGACGACGAGGAAGGCGGCGTCCAGGCGTGCCGGGTCGAACGCCGGCGCGGCCAGCATGACGACGGTGTAGAGCAGGTCCAGCGGCAGGGTGAGCCCCAGGCAGACCAGCAGGAGCACCGTGGACGCCCCGCGGCGCCCGGGGGCCATGAGCAGGGTCATGGCCAGGGCGAAGATCCCGATGTCGCCGAGCGGGTACAGCGACTGCACCACCAGCTCGGCGGCCGAGCCCCCACCGCGCAGCCCCGGCTCGACGAGCAGCTGCCAGGCGATGGCCGCCACGGCGGCGGTGGCCACCGTCGCGTCCAGCGCGACGGCCTGCAGCACCGGGCGCGCGAGCCCGCGGGAGCGGACCACGAGGACGACGGCGGCGCCCAGCAGCGGGTAGGAGGCCAGCCAGAAGGCGTCCGGCGGGCCGAGCTCGCCCCACTCGTGGTCCAGCGCGTCCAGGACCCGGTGCGTGGCGTCGCCGGCCAGCCAGCAGGTCGTGGTGGCGGCGACGAGCACCCACGGCGCCCGCCCACCGCCCCGGGAGGCCAGGGCACCGGCCCAGGTGCAGGCGACGAGCACGACCGAGCCCACCAGGTAGGCCGTGGAGGCGGCGGGGCTGCCCGGCGCCACCGCCGTGGGCATGGCGAGCACCGCGAGGGCGACGACGACCGCCCACGGCAGCCACGTCCGCCAGGACCTCATGCGGCGGTCTTCGGCAGGCGCGGCGCAGCAGTTGAGCCGCAGCGCCCGAACGGCTGCCCAGGACGCCGGCGCACGGGGCACCGCCCGCGGTGTGTGACAGTGGTGGTGGGGCCACGGCCCCTCGCTGAGCGGTCGGACGCGGCGTGCCCGGGACCGGGGCGGCGCACGGGTGAGCAGTGGCTGTCGCCCGCGCCCGACCCCGCCACCACCCGGTGCGGTGGTGGCGTCGGAGCACGGCACGCGCCCGCGCCCGCGGTGCGCGCCACCGCACCGACGAGGGGCCCCCGCCATGACCGCCGAGCTCTCCGACAGCCCCGCCGCCGCACCTCCCGCCGGGCAGACCACCCGCGCGCAGGGCCCGCGCGTGCGCGAGCGCGACAGGGCGGTGAGCGCCTACGCAGAGCTCTCGCGCGCCGTGCGCGAGCGCGGGCTGCTCGAGCGGCGCCTGGGCTACTACGCCGTGCGCACCGGCGCCGCTGCCCTGGCCGTGGTCGCGCTCGTCACGGGCGTCGTCCTGCTGGGTGACTCCTGGTGGCAGCTGCTGCCGGCGGCCGCGCTCGGCGTGCTCGGCACCCAGTTCGCCTTCCTCGGCCACGACAGCGCCCACCGGCAGGTCTTCGACTCCGCGGCGCGCAACGAGTGGGCGGCGCGCGTCTTCGCGGGCCTGTGCGCCGGGCTCAGCCACGGCTGGTGGATGAACAAGCACTCCCGCCACCACGCCGCGCCCAACCAGGTGGGCAAGGACACCGACATCGAGTCGGTCGTCGTGGCCTTCCACGCCGAGGAGGCCCAGCGGCGCCGCGGCCTGCGGGCCGCGCTGACCCGCCACCAGGGCTGGTTCTTCCTGCCGCTGCTGCTGCTGTCGGGGGCCAACCTGCACGTCGACAGCGTCAAGGCGCTCGCCCGCCGCTCCCCGGTCAAGGGCCGCTGGGCCGACGCCGGCTTCATCGCCGCCCACTGGGCCGTGTACGCCTCGCTCCTGCTCGCCACGATGGGGCCGGGCAAGGCCGCCGCCTTCGTCGGGGTGCACCTGGCCGTCTTCGGGCTGTGCATGGGCGGCGCCTTCGCGCCCAACCACGTCGGCATGCCGATCGTGGAGCGCGGCGCCCGCATCGACTTCCTGCGCCGCCAGGTGCTCACGTCCCGCAACATCCGCGGGGGCGTGGTGGTCGACTTCCTCATGGGCGGGCTGAACCGCCAGGTGGAGCACCACCTGTTCCCGAGCATGCCGCGGCCCAACCTGCGCCGGGTGCAGCCGGTGGTGCGCGACTTCTGCGCCGCCCACGGCATCCCCTACACCGAGACCTCGCTGGTCGGCTCCTACAGGGCGATCATCGGCCACCTCAACGAGGTCGGCCTGCGCGCCGGGGACCCGTTCGCCTGCCCCCTCGCCGCGCAGCTGCGCGCCTGAGACCCGGCCGCCCGGCTACCGCTGGGACGGAGGCCCCCACCGCTGCGTCTCCCCCCAGGACGGCGGCTCCGACGGCGACGCGGCGGCGGGCGCCAGCACGAGGCGGAGCACGTGCCCGGCGACGCAGATCATGCCGGCCCAGAAGGCCGCCTCCCGGATCCACGCGACCGCGGGGGACGCGTAGCCGCCGTCCAGCCCGCCGCTCAGCCCGCCGTCCGCCAGGGTGACGACGAAGCTCAGCCCCAGCAGGAGCAGCCCGGTGGGGAGCAGCGGCGAGCGCCGGGGAGCTGCTGAGCGGGTGTCCACGCGCTCAGTGTGGCCCTCGGTGCACGCACCTGCCGCCGTCCACGCCGGACGACGTGGGTCGCGGGCCCCGGTCCGTGGGCCCAGGTCCGGCCGGCTCGGAGGATCGGCCCCTTCAGCGTGACGACGCTGTCACCGCCATGGGGCCGGTCCTCCGAGCCGGCCGGCTCAGCCGAGGTGGCGGGCGATGAACTCCACGGCGGCCACCTCGTCGACCGAGCCCCCGCCCTCGTGACCGTTGTAGGGCCACACCTCGATCTCCTTGTGCACGCCGGGGTCGCCGCCGCCCCACTCGGCGTGCACGGCGAAGGGCCCCGACGGCGGCACGATCGGGTCCATGAGCGCTGCGGTGAAGCGCGCCGGCGCCCGCCCGCGGCGGGCGAAGCCCACGCCGTCGATGTGGTCCAGCGTGCGGTGCACGGCCTCGACGTCGTGGCGGTGCACCGCGAGGTAGCGCACCAGCTCGTGGAAGGGGTCGGCGTCGGTGATGGTCATCGAGCGGCGGATGTCGGCCAGGAACGGCACGTGCGCCACCACGGCGGCGACGTCGGGCACCAGGGCCCCGGCGGCGATGGCGGCCGCGCCACCCTGGCTGCCGCCGAAGACGGCCACCCGGGAGGCGTCGACGACGGCGAGGGTGCGCGCGGCGTCGACGGCGCGGGCGGCGTCGGTGAACAGGCGGCGGTAGTAGGAGGTCTCCGGGGAGGTGATCCCGCGCGTCATGACGCCCGGGAACTGCGCGGAGTGGCTGGCCGGGTCGTCGGTGCCGGCGTCGGGGGTGACGCCGCGGCTCCACGTCGAGCCCTGCCCGCGGGTGTCCATGTGCAGGTGGGCGAAGCCGCAGCTGGCGAACAGCAGGTCGTCGGCGGGCTCGCCGCGGCCGCCGCCGTAGCCGACGAACTGCACCACCGTCGGCAGCCCGCGCCCGCTGCGCCCGGCGGCCTCGACGGCGCCGGCGGGCACGCGCAGCCACGCCCTGACCGGCTGCCCCGCGAAGCCGGGGAAGGTCACGTCGTAGACGTCCACGGACCTCAGCGGGGTCGGCTCGGGGACCAGGCGCACCTCGCCCCCGGCCGCGCGGGCCTGCGCGAGCGTGGAGTCCCAGAAGTCAGCGAGCCCCTCGGGGTCGCGGTGGGCGCTGCGGTGGGAGCGGAGCTGCTCCAGCGGCATGTCGGTGAGCACGGGCGCCATCGTGGCCCGGGGCACCCGCTGATCGCCCGGCGGGTGGGCGCCCGGGCGGGTGGGCGCCGGAACAGCCACCGCCGCCGCGCTGTTGCCGCCGGCGTGAAGGTGGAGATCTGGTCCGACGTCGTCTGCCCCTGGTGCTACGTGGGCAAGCGCCGCTTCGAGCAGGCGCTGTCGCGCTTCGCGCACGCCGACGGCGTGGAGGTGGTCTGGCGCGCCTTCGAGCTCGACCCGCACAGCTCCTCCCACCCCGGGGGCACCGAGGTCGGCCCCGACGACTACGCCCAGCGCCTGTCCGCCAAGTACGGCTCGGGCCTCGAGCGCGGCCGCGAGATGGTCGCCTCCATGACGGCCACGGCCGCCACCGAGGGCCTCGACCTGCGCTTCGACAGGGCGGTGAAGGCCAACACCGTCGACGCCCACCAGGTCGTCCACCTCGCCCTCGAGCGCGGCGGCCCCGCGCTGCAGGACGCGGTCAAGGAGCGGCTGCTGCGCGCGTACTTCACCGAGGGCGAGGCGGTCGGTGACCGCGCGGTGCTGCAGCGCCTGGCCGTCGAGGCCGGTCTGGACGGCGACGACGTCGCCGCCGTGCTCGCCGAGGGCCGCTTCGTCGAGGCGGTGCGCGCCGACGAGGCCGAGGCCTCCGCGCTGGGCATCACCGGCGTGCCGTTCTTCGTCATCGACAGGAAGTACGGGGTCTCGGGCGCGCAGTCGCCGGAGGTGCTGCTCGGCGCGCTGGAGCGCGCCTGGTCCGAGCGCGCCCCGCAGCTGGTGATGACCGGTGGCCCGTCGGCCACCGCGGACGGCGGGGGCGCCGACGGCGAGGCCTGCGGCCCCGACGGCTGCGCCCTCTGACCTCCCCCCGCTCGGCGGGTCCGGCCGCGGGTCCGGCCACGGGCTGTCGGGGCCGTCGCGCAGACTGCCCGGATGCGGCGGACGGCTGACGGCTGGTGGCACTCACCGCGCGACCTCATGGCGGCGCTGGAGTGCGACCACCGGCTGCGCCTGGACCACGCCGCGCACCGCGGCCTGGTGCAGCGCCCGCCGGTCCCCCTCGACGGCTCCCTGGAGCTGGTCGCCCAGCACGGGGTGGAGCACGAGCGCGCGGCGCTGGCGGCGCTCAAGGCCCTCGTGGCCCCGCGCGGCGGGCGCGTCGTGGAGGTCACGGCCCCGGGCGGCGCTGACGACGACCTCGCCGACCCGGCGTCGAGCAGCGCCGCGGACCTGACGCGCGCGGCCCTGGCGGCGCAGGTCGACGTCGTCCACCAGGCGGCGCTCGTCGTCCCCGCTCCCGACGGCGACCCGCGCGGCGGGGGCTTCCTGGGCTACGCCGACTTCCTCGTCAGCATCGACCTGGTCACCGGGGAGCCCGTCCTCGACGAGGCCACCGGGCGGCGCTGCTACGAGCCGGTCGACGCCAAGCTGGCGCGCACCGCCCGCCCCACCGCGCTGCTGCAGGCCGCCGCCTACGCCGACGCGCTCATCGCCCTGGGCCACCCGGCGCCGCAGCGGGTGCACCTGTGGCTGGGCGGCGGCGCGGGCGCGCCGGGCGGCCGGGTGGTCTCCGAGCGCGCCGCCGACCTGCTGCCGCTGGTCGCCGAGTACCGCGAGCGCGTCCTGGAGCAGCTGGACAGCACCGGGAGCACGGGTGCGGAGCCCCCGCCGGCGCCGTCGCCGCTGTGGGCCGACGCCCGCCCGGCGTGCGGCACCTGCGCGTGGGCGCCGGTGTGCGTGGACGGGCGGGCGGCCGCCCGCGACCTGTCGCTGGTCGCCGGCATCCGCCGCGACCAGGTGCACCGGCTGCGCGAGCGGGGCACCGCCACGGTGGAGGACCTCGCCGTCGCCGGGGACGACCAGCGCCCACCGGGCATGGGCAGGCCCACCTTCGAGCGGCTGCGGGCGCAGGCCGCCCTGCAGGCCCGCGGCGACGCGCAGCCGCCCGGCTCCCCGCCCCTGCACGCCGTCCACGACGACGCGCCCCTGCGCCTGCTGCCCGAGCCCGACGCCGGGGACCTCTACTACGACATCGAGGGCGACCCCTTCGCCGACGCCGGGGAGGGCCTGGAGTACCTGCACGGCCTGACCAGCGCCGACGGGCGCTTCAGCGCGCACTGGGCCCACGACCGGGCGCAGGAGCGGACGGCCTTCGAGGCCGTCGTCGACACGATGACGGCCGCGGCGGCCGCCCACCCGGGCATGCACGTCTACCACTACGCCGCCTACGAGCGGACGGCGCTGCTGGCGCTGGCGGTGCGACACCAGACCCGCGAGGCCGAGGTCGACCAGCTGCTGCGCGACGGCCGCCTCGTGGACCTGTACGCCGTGGTGCGGGCGTCGGTGCGCGTCTCGGCACCCTCGTACTCGATCAAGAAGCTCGAGCCGCTGTACATGGGCGCCGACCTGCGCGGCGGTGAGGTCACCACCGCGGGGGACTCGATCGTGCAGTACGAGCACTACGCGGCCCTGACCGCCCGCGGGCTGCACGCCGACGCCGCCGTCGTCCTGGCGGCCATCCGCGAGTACAACGCCTACGACTGCGAGAGCACGCGCCGCCTGCACGCCTGGCTCCTGGGCCTGGTCGGCAGGACGACGACGGCGGCAGCGGCCCAGGCGGCCGCCGCTGCCGCTGCGCAGGAGGCGGCCGGCGGGGCCGGCCAGCTGGCGCTCGACACCGCGGGTGACGGCGAGCGCGCGGGCAGTGTCGCCGCCGACGCCGACGCCGACGCCGACGCCGCGGCCGCGCCGGGTGCCGTGGTCACCGACCTGGTGGCCCGCCTCCTCGGCGGCGTGCCCGCCCGGGCCGCCGAGCGCAGCGACCTGCAGCACGCCCGGGCGCTGCTGGCCGCCGCCCTGGGCTACTACCCCCGCGAGCACAAGCCGTTCTGGTGGGAGCACTTCGACAGGCTGCGCACCCCGCTGGACGAGCTCGCCCACGACGACGGCGTCGTGGTGCTGGAGCGCGTGGAGGCCGGTGACTGGGAGAAGCCGCCGCGGGCGCGCTCGCTCAAGCGGACCGTGGCGGCCGCGACCTCCTCGGGAGCCGGCGACGTGGCCCGCCTGGGCCGCAACCCGCACGTCGTCTACGAGGCGCCGGCCCCCGAGGGCCTGCAGCGCAGCTCCGACAGCGCCCGCGGCACCCACGCGCGCGCCTCGGACGTGCGCTGGGAGCCCGGCGAGGTGCGCTTCCTCGAGGGCACCGCGCAGGGCGCCGGTGAGGGCTGGCCCGACGTGCCGGTCGCGCTGATGCCCAGCGCCCCGCCGGGCACGGCCACCAAGGAGGCCGTGGTGGCCGACCTCGCCCGCGCCGCGCTGGCCGCGCTCGAGGGCGAGAGCGAGCCCGACGCCGCGTGGTGGCGCCTGCTGCTGCGCCGCTCCCCCGGCCTGCACCCCGCCCCCGCGCTCGCCGGTGAGGGCGCCGACACCGTGGGCGCGGTGACGACGGCGCTGCTCGGCGCCGGCCGCGACGTCGTCGCCGTGCAGGGCCCGCCCGGCACGGGCAAGACCCACGTCGGCTCCCGCGTCATCGCCGCTCTGGCCCAGCGCGGCTGGCGGGTCGGCGTGGTCGCGCAGAGCCACCAGGTGGTGGAGAACCTCCTGGAGCGGGTCGTGGCCGTGGCCGCCGAGCAGGGCCGCGACGTGCCGGTCGCCAAGACCCGCCAGGAGGGCGACGAGCGCGACACCACGCCGTGGGAGCGGCCCGGCAAGCTCGACGCGTGGCTCGCCGCCCAGGAGCGCGGCTGCGTGGTCGGCGGCACCTCGTGGACGTTCGCCCAGCCCGGGGTGCGCAGCCAGCCGCTGGACCTGCTCGTCGTCGACGAGGCCGGGCAGTTCGCGCTGGTCGACGCCCTGGTCGCCGGGTCGGCCGCCGAGCGGCTCCTGCTGCTCGGCGACCCGCAGCAGCTGCCGCAGGTCTGCCAGGGCACCCACCCCGAGCCCGTCGACGTCTCCGCGCTGCGCCACCTGCTCGGCGAGGCCTCCCTGGTGCCGCCGGAGGCCGGCTACCTGCTCGACACCACGTGGCGCATGCACGAGCGCGTCTGCGAGCCGGTCTCGCAGCTGCAGTACGAGGGGGTGCTGGCCGCCCACCCGCGCACCGCGCTGCGCCACCTGGAGGGCGTGGAGCCCGGGGTGCACCTGCAGCCGGTCGACCACCGCGACTGCACGACCTCCTCGGTGGAGGAGGCCGCGCGCGTGGTGGAGCTGGTCGAGGAGGTGCTGGGCCGCACGTGGACCGACGAGGACGGCGTCGCCCGCCCCGTCGGGCAGGACGACGTCCTCGTCGTCGCCCCCTTCAACCGTCAGGTCTCGCTGCTGCGGGCCCGCCTGGCCGCGGCGGGGCATGCCGACGTGCAGGTGGGCACGGTCGACAGGTTCCAGGGCCGCGAGGCGCCGGTGGTGGTCGTGTCGATGGCGACCTCCTCCGGGGACGACCTGCCCCGGGGGGTGGAGTTCCTGCTGTCGCGCAACCGCCTCAACGTCGCGCTGTCGCGGGCGATGTGGGCGGCGCACCTGGTCCACTCCCCCGCGCTGCGCAGCATCACCCCGACCACGGCGCAGGGGCTGGTGGCCCTGGGCGCCTTCGTCGGGGTGCTGCGCGGCGCGGCCGCCGGCCGCTGAGGCGCCTGTCGGCCGTCGGCCGCTGAGGCGCTTGGCGGCCGCTGAGGTGCCTGCCGGCGTGCACCGGTCGGGTGGTGCCCGGCGCCCGACCGGTGCACGCCACCGGTGGCGGGGTCAAGGCCGCTGGCGGTCCGCGCCGACCACCGGAGCATGCCGCTGATCAGCCTGCGTCCCGCGCCCGCGGGGGCGACCCCGCTGACGACGTCGACGACGTCGGTGCTGCGCCACCTCGACGCCGTGCTGGCCAGCGCCCTGCTGCGCGCCGCGGCGCCCGCCCTGCAGGAGGTCGCCGCCGTCGTCCTGCTCGCCGAGGGCCGTGACGGCCGCCGCGTCAGCGGCACCGCCCGCGAGGCGCTGGCCACGGGCGGCGCCGCCGTGCTCGTGGTCACCGGTGACCGCACCCGCCCGCCGTGGGTCGACGAGCTCGCCGCAGCTCCCGGCGGCGACCCCGGGCCGGCTCCGCTGGTGGCGTGGTGCTCCTCGGCGCACCTGGCCGACGTCGTCGACGCCGCGCTGGCCGGTCGGCTGCCGCAGGCGCGGGTCACCCAGCACGCCCGCGAGCTGCTCACCGAGCTGCTCGCCTACTGGGACGTCCACGGCCTGCGCTCCCTGCACGACACCGTGGTGGTCGCCGGGCGCACCGCGTGGCCGGAGTACCTGCGCACCGGCGCCGTGATCAGCGAGCCGGGCCGGGAGCTGCGCGGCGGCACCACCCACGTCGGCTTCTCCGTGGAGGGCGCGCTGACCGGGCTGGTGCCCGCGGTGCAGGCGGTCCACCCCGGGGTGCGCTTCACCGCGGCCAGCGCGCAGCGCCACCGCGAGCAGGGCCGCGAGCAGCTGGCCGACGTCATCGAGGCGTCGCTGGCCGGTCACACCCGCGCCGAGGGAGCCGCCTACGACGTCGTCCTGCTCAGCGGCCCGGACTCCCCCAGCACGGTGCGCCTCGGCAGCGGCGTGCCCGACACCGGCAGCACCGCCCGCGCGGGCTGGGCGCCGGCGCGCCGCTACGCCCACCTCGACGACCTGCGGGCGGCCTCAGCGCGCGGCTGACGCGGTCAGCCTCGAGCTGCCGGCGCGGGCCAGCACCGAGCGGGCGGCGTCGGGCCAGTCCCGCTGCAGCCGCCCGCGGGCGTGCTGCTCGCGCAGCGCTGCCGCCAGCTGGCCCGGGGTGGCCGGCCACGGCACCCCACCGCGCTCGGCGAGCACCGCGGCGTTGGCGCGCCCGTGCCCGGGGATGCTGCGGTACGTCACCGCGGGCAGGCCCGCCACCAGCGCCTCGGTGACCGCCAGGCCGCCGGCGTTGTGGACCAGCACGTCGGCCAGCTGCATGAGGTCGTGCACGTCGCGGCGCCACCCGAGCGCGACGGCGCCGGGCACCGCCGCGGCGCGGCGGCGCAGCGCGTCGTTGCGCCCGCACAGCACCAGCGGCGTGAAGCCGGCGGCCACCACGTCGCGCGCGGAGGGCACCACCGCGCCCATGCCCAGCGACCCGGTCACCAGCAGCGCGACCGGACGCCCCCGGTGCTCACCCCGGTGCAGTCCCAGGCTCGTCCTGAGGGCCACGAGCTCGGGCAGCGCGGAGCGCTCGGCGAAGCGCGCCGGCACCAGCGGGCCCGCCACCTCGAAGGGCACCCCGGCGGCCTCCAGCTCGGGGTAGGCCGCGCGCCCCTGCCCCGCCGTCGCCTCGGTGACCACGAGGTGCGCCGCGGCGCGCGGGTGCAGCCACGAGGCGTGCACGGCCGGGTCGGTGCAGTAGGTGAGGAACGGCACCGCCAGGCGTCCGGCCTCGGCCTCCTGGCCGAGCAGCTGGCTGGACAGCGGGTAGGTGGAGACGACGACGTCGGGCCGCACCTCCTCCAGCCACCCCTGCAGCGCGCCGGCGCCGAGCGCGCAGACCTCCTGCTCGACGCGCCACACCAGCCCGCGGCGCTCCATGCCGCGGAACACCGCCTCGAACAGGTGGGGCGTGCGCGCCACGGCCACCGCGTACCCGTCGCGCAGGAGCAGCTGGGCGGCGCGCGGCAGACCGTCGAGCAGGTCGCGCACCTCGGCGACGGCTCCGGCGGCGCGCAGCCGCGCTGCCAGCTCGGCGGCGGCGCCGTCGTGCCCGGCGCCCACGCTGCCCGTGAGCACCAGCACCCTGGGAGCGGGCGGTGCGGACCCCGCGGCCGGGGGCGCGGTGGGGAGCAGGCCCGTGGGCGCTGCGGTCATCGAGGGTCCTCACGTCGGGCCGGGCGGTCCTGCCCGACCCTGCCCGCCGCCGCGCGGCGCTGCGCCCCCGCGCGGGGGCACACGAGGTGAAGGTCCGGCGAACACCAGGTCCCGGCGCGGCACCGCGCGGGTGCGGCCGGGCACCGCCCGGGTGCCGGCGGGCATGCTGGTCGGGTGGTCGCGGTGGTGCTGGGGCTGGCGGCGGCGTGCGCCCTGGCCGCCGCCGCGGTGCTCCAGCACGACGCCGCCGCCACGGCCCCGGCCGACCGCGGCCCCGGCGCGGGCGTGAGGCTGCTGGGCCGGCTGCTGCGCCGGCGCCGCTGGCTGGCCGGGCAGCTGCTCGGGGCGGGCGGGGTGGCGCTGTTCGCCGTGGCGCTGCACCTGGGCCGCGTGGTGGTCGTGCAGCCGCTGCTGGCGACCCAGCTGGTGTTCTCGCTGCTGCTGGCGGGGGTGCTCGCGCGCCGCCGCCACGGGCGCTCCGGGCTCGACGGGCGGCTGTGGGGCGCGGCCGCCGCCGTCGTGGGAGGGCTGGTGCTGTTCGGCACGAGCGCCCGCCCCGCCTTGGAGCCGGCCCTCGACCCCGCCGTGGACCCCGCGCTGGGCAGCGCCCTGGGCAGCGGCGGCACCGAGCTGGCGGCCCTGCGCCTGGCCTGGTTGCTGGGAGCCGCCGCGGCGGCGCTGGGGGTGCAGCTGGCCGCGGGGCTGCTCGGGCACCGGCTGCGCCCGGGACGGCGCTGCCTGCTGCTGGCGGCCGCCGCGGCGGGCGGCTTCGGGGTCGACGCGCTGCTGCTCAAGGCCGTGGGCGCGCACCTCGCGGCGGGCCAGTGGGCCTCCTGGCCGCTGCTGGCGCTGGCGGTGCTCGCTCCGTCGTCGGTGATCACCGCCCAGCGGGCCTTCCAGGCGGGCGCGGTCACGCAGGCGCTGCCGGCGATCGCGGCGCTGGAGCCCGTGGTCGCCATCACCCTGGCCGGCCCGGCGCTCGGGGAGCACCTGGCGGGCGGCGCGCTGTGGCGCACCGGCCAGGCCGCCGGCCTGGTGGCGCTGCTGACCGGGGTCGTGGTCCTGGCCCGCCGCGGTCCGTGGGCCACCGCGCCGGGCGCGCGCACCGACCACGACGTCCACCCCGACGACGTCCACCCCGACGACGACCACCAGCAGGACGACGACGACTGCTCCGACCGGGTGACGGCGCGCTGAGGCGTCCGCCCGTCCGCTGAGGACCGCTCGAGGCGCGCGCGGTCCGCGCCGATGCCAGCGGGGTGACGGCCACCGCGGGACACCAGACCCTGCTGGCACCCGCGCCCACCGCTGCCGCCCCCACTGCGCCCACCGGCACCACAGCGGCCCGGGTTCCGTGGCGCGCCGCACCGCCCACCGCACCGCCCGCCGCGCCCCGCCGCGCCGGCGCCTCGGCGATGGCGGCCGCGCTCGCCGCCCAGCGGTCGGCCCCGCACCGCCCCGCGCTGCTGCGCGCGCTGCGCCGCGCCGCCGGCGCCGACCCCCTCGCCCCTGCCGCCGCCACCGCCTACCTCGACGCCGTCGGGCGGCGCGAGGTCGGCCGGCGCCTGCGCGCCCTGCGCCACCGCTGCGGCACCGGTGCGCCGTGGCGCGTCGTCCACGACCTCGCGCTGCCCGCCCCGCACGGCGGCCTGGGCGCCGGCTCCGGGACCGGTCCGGGTCTGGGCCTGGGTCCCGAGCAGGTCGACCACCTGCTCGTCGGCCCCGGGGGCGTCCTCGCCGTCACGACGCTGCACCTGCCCGGCGCCCGCGTGCGGGCCGGGCGCGGCGGGCTCGTCGTCGACGGCCGCCGCGAGCCGCACCTGCGCCGCGCCCAGCAGCGCGCCCGCGAGGTCGAGCGCCTGCTGCGCGAGGCCGCCGGGTCGTCCTGGTCATTCGCCCCGGGCGCGAGCACCACGGGCCGCGGTGGCGAGGTGCCGGTGCGCGCCGTCGTCGCCGTGCTCGGCGCCGAGCGCCTCGCGCTGCCGCTGCGCGCCCACGACGTCGCCGTCGTCAGGGCCCCGGTGCTCGTGCGCTGGCTGCGGCGGCAGCCTCACGTCCTGGGCGCTGACGCCGTCGCCGACCTGGCCGCGGCGGTCGAGCAGCTCGCGCGGACGACCGGTGGCCCGGCCCCCGACGGCTCCGGCACCCTCGCGGGCTTCGAGGCCCTCGAGGAGCGGGTGCGCACCGCCGACCGGCTGCGCCGCACGTGGCTGGCGGTGCTCGCCGTCGCCGGCTCCGCCGCGGTCACCACGCTCCTCGCCGCCGTCACGCCCTGACGGGCAGCTCAGGCCAGGGCCGCCCGGAAGGGGCGCGTCCCGGCCAGCACCCCGGCGGGGTCGTGGCGGTCGGCGACGGCGACCAGGCGCTCCAGCACCGCGGCGTCGTAGCCGGCGCGCACCGCCCGCGCCGTCGCGACGCCGGCGAAGTTGGGCAGCGCGGTCCCGGTCGCCCAGGGCGCCAGCTCCCGCGCCACCAGCGCGTGGTGGGCGGCGTTCGCCGCGGCCAGCGGAGGCACCTCCACGCCCACGCACAGGACGCTGAAGGCGGCGTCGCGGTGGGTCAGCGCGCTGGGCCGAGGAGCCCGGGCCGCCGCTCCCCCGAGGTGGCGGACCTCGACGACGGCCAGCGGGCACGCCGCACGGGGACCGGCGACCGCCAGCAGCGCCTCGACCGCCTCCTCGGGCAGGCCGGAGAGCAGGGCGGTGGAGTCGCTGCTCGGCACCGGGTCGACAGGGTCGCTGTGCACCGCCCCGATCGCCGCGTACGGCATGACGCCGACCCGCCCGAGCACCGGCCGGGTGAGGGCGGCCATGGGCTGCCACAGCGCGGCGGCCCGCTCGGGCGCGGCGGTGCACGCGAAGCGCACCGCCAGGGTGAGCCGGCCCGCCAGCTGCGGCGGGACGCCGGGGACGTCGGGCAGCCGCTGCAGGGCCACCGAGGTGGTCGCGCTCTCAGGCAGGGTGGGCGCCCAGCGGGCCCAGGCGCGCAGCACGGCCGGGGCGTCCTCGCCGTCCACCACCACCGCGCCGCCGAACAGCTCGGTGAGCACCGGCGCGTCCACCTCGACGGCGGTCACCACGCCCACCGCGCCCTTCCCGCCCGCGAGCGCCCAGTACAGGTCGCCGTCGGCGCCGCTGGAGACGGCCGTGACGCGGTGCTGCTCGCCGTCGCCGGTGACCACCTCGAAGGCGCGGACGTGGTCGGAGGAGAAGCCGTGGGTGCGCGCCAGCGGTCCGAGGCCGCCGCCGGTCAGGTACCCGACGACGCCGACGCCGGGCGCGGACCCGCACAGAGGGGCGAGCCCGTGCGGCGCGGCGGCCTCCAGCACGCGGTCCCAGCGCACCCCGGCGCCGGCGCGGAACCAGCCGCTGCGCTCGTCGGTGGCCGGGTGCACCGCCAGCTCGTCGAGCAGCCCGGTGTGCACGAGCAGGGTGGGGCGGGTGTCCTCGCCCTCGCCGGGCGGGAGGACCGGGGCGGCGCCGTGCCCGGTGGCCCTGACGTCGACGACGAGGCCGTGCGCCGCGGCGAAGCGGACGGCGGCGGAGACGTCGTCGGCGGTGCGCACCTGGACCACGGCGAGCGGCGTGGAGGGCACGGCGACGTTCCACGGCACGGCGAGCAGGGCGTAGTCGGGGTCGGCCGGCGTCACCACGGCGCCCGCCACGCGGGCGGCGAGCTCGTGCAGGGGGACGTCGGTGGCGGCGGGGGTGGTGGCGGCGGGGGCGGGGGTGCTGAGGTCAGCGGTGGTGGTCACGGGGCCGACCGTGGCCGGTCCCGCTTGCCGTCCGCTTGCCACCGCCTTGCAGCGGCGGGCCCGGTGCCCGGGCGGGGCTCACAGCGCGAGGAGGCGCTCCAGCAGCACGGGCCCGAAGTCGTCGTCGACCTGCAGGGCGACCCGCACGCCGCCCGGGAAGCGGTCGGGGAAGCCGTGGTACATCCCCCGCAGGTCGGCGATGGTCTGACCGCGCCCGGGCCCGTCGGTGGTGTCGACGACCACCGGCACCCGCGGCGCCAGGGCCAGCGCGACGTCGCCGGTGGCCACGCCGGCGGCGAGCGGGTCGTGCAGCACCGAGCAGGGCCGCCCGAAGCGCTGGGCGTAGAAGGCGAAGTAGTGCTCCAGCACCCGGCCCAGCAGCCGCGCGGCCGGTCCGGGTGCTGCCAGCAGCGCCTGGCGGTCCTCCTCCTCGAAGCGCTGGTGCATGGTGACGTCGAGCCCGACGAGGGTCGCCTCGAAGCCCGCCTGCAGCACCCGGGCCGCGGCCAGCGGGTCGCTGTGGATGTTGGCCTCGGCGACGGCGGTGGCGTTGCCCGGCGCCAGCGCCGCTCCGCCCATGACCGTGAGGTGGCGCACGAGGCGCGGCAGCTCGGGCTCGAGCTCCAGCGCCAGCGCGACGTCCGTGAGCGGCCCGACGGCCAGGACGTGCAGCTGCCCGGCGTGCTCGCGGGCGGCGTCGGCCAGCGCACGGGCGGCGCTGGTGCCGCTGACGCTGGTGGCCGCCCGCGGCAGCGCGACCCCGCCGGTGCCGTCGGCGCCGTGGACGTGCGGCGCCCCGCCGCTGAACGGGCGGTCCAGGGGGTCGTGGGCACCCAGGTGCACCGGCACGTCGGCGCGCCCGAGCAGCGCCAGCAGGTCGAGGGTGTTGCGGGCCCCGGTGGCCGCCGCGACGTTCCCGCTCACCGCCCCGACCCCCACGAGCTCCACCCGCGGGTCGGCGGCCAGCCACGCGATGGCGAGCGCGTCGTCGATCCCGGTGTCGCAGTCCAGGAACAGGGGTACCGCCGTACCGGGCCCCGCAACGTGGTCCGGGGCGGCGGGGTCCGAGGCGGCGAGGTCCGGGGCGGCCGGGCGTGAGGTGGCTGCGGCGTGGGGCACGCGCCCACGCTCGCACGACGGACCTGTCGCGGTCGGCGCCTCACCGGTCCCCGGCGCCTCGGAGGACCGGCCCCTTCGCAGTGACGGGACGGTCACCGCCAAGGGGCCGATCCTCCGAGCACCCGGAGACCGCTCCCGGAGGGGGCCCGCGGCGACCGCCCCCGGAGCCGCTTCCACAGCCGGCGCTGCACCGCCTGGGCGACGCCGTGTTACGGCTGTGGGTCGGCTGCGCGTCGCGCCGTCCACGTCCCCTGCGCGCTCCTACCGTCGAGCCTCGACCACCCCGGTCGCACGCCGGTCCGAGCCCCTGCGAGGTCCCTGTGGTGCCCACGTCGCTGCTGCCCCCTCGCTCCTCCGCCACGGCGCCGCTGACGTGGTCGCCCACCGCGGGCGGCACGGACCTGGAGGACCTGCGCGCCTCAGCAGCCCTCGGGGCCGCGCGCGGCGGGGTGCCGGCGCTGCTGGCGCTGCGGTGGGAGGGCGCTGCCGCGCCTGCCGCTCCCGCCGCGGTGCGCGAGGACGGCCGACGCCTCGCCGAGCGGGCCGCTCGGGCGTGGTGGTCGCTGGCCGCTGACCAGCGCGACGACGACCTGTCCTGCGTCACCTCGGTGCTCCACGCCGCCGGCCACGGCGTCCTGGCCGAAGAGCTGGCCGACGAGGTGGCCGACGAGCTGGCCAGGCAGCGGGACGGCCGGCCCGTGCCGCGGCCCCGCCGTCCCCTGCCGACCCCGCACGCCGCCGGTCCGAGCGAGTCGACGAGGACGACGAGGACGACGGGTGGGGCGGCCCCGGCGCCGATGGGCATGACCTCGCACCTGCTGGCCCTCGGCCGCGGGCACCACCTGCGGGTGGTCAGCTGGCACAACACCCCGCCGTCCCGGCGCGAGCATCTGCGCGCGGAGCTGACAGCCCTGAAGGCCCGCTACCGCCTGTGGACCCTGGCCGACCTCGAGGCCGTCACCACCACCGGCACCTGGCCCGGCCAGCACGACCGCCACGCGCAGCACGACCAGGACCCGCGACCCGGGCTCCTGCCGGTCTTCTACGAGGGCTACCGGGCCAGCGCCGAGGTGGCCGCGCCGGTGTGCGAGGAGCTGGGCATCACCGGGTGGTTCGGCGTGTGCACCGGCTTCGTCGGCTGCCGCCCCGACCAGCAGGAGCTCTTCGCCCGCGCCCACAAGGTCGTGCTGCTGCCCGAGGACCTCGCCGGTCCCAGCCCGGCGATGACGTGGGACCAGGTCGGCGCGCTGGCGCAGCGGCACGTCGTCTTCGCCCACACCGCCTCCCACGCGGGCATCGAGGAGACGCCCACCGACGCCGACCTGGAGCGCGAGGTCCACGAGCCCGCGCGGGCGCTGCGGGCGGCGACGGGCCGGGACGCCGGGGTCTTCGCGTGGCTGCACGGCTCGCCCACGGGCATGAGCGAGCGCCACGACGCCGCCCTGCGCGAGGCCGGCTACCGCCACCTCGTCAGCGCCACCGCCGTCCACCGCCTCTGACCGAGGGCCCCGCGCGGGCGACCTAGCCTGGGGGGGTGAGCGCCACCTCCGTGACCGAGCACGCCACCGCCTTCGACCCGGCAGCGGTCCGCGGCGACTTCTCCCTGCTCGGCGTCGAGGTCGGCGGCGAACCGCTGGTCTACCTCGACTCCGCCGCCACCTCCCAGCGCCCCCGCGCGGTGCTCGACGCCGAGCGCAGCTTCCTGGAGACGGTCAACTCCGCCGTCCACCGCGGCGCCCACACGCTCGCGGCGGAGGCGACCGAGCTCTTCGAGGGCGCCCGGGCCACGGTCGCCGGGTTCGTCGGCGCCGCCCCGGAGCAGCTGGTGTGGACCTCCGGCGCGACGGCCGGGCTCAACCTCGTCGCCTACTCCCTGGGCAACGCCGCGCAGGGGCGCACGGTCCCGGGCCACGAGGACGCCGTGCGGCGCTGGGTGCCGGGCCCGGGTGACGACGTCGTGGTCACCGAGGCCGAGCACCACGCCAACCTCGTCCCGTGGCTGGAGCTGGCCGCGCGCACCGGCGCCACGGTCCGCGCGATCCCCGTCCGCGACGACGGGACCCTCGACCTCGAGGCCGCGGCCGGCCTGCTGTCCGAGCGCACCCGCGTGCTGGCGCTCTCCCACGTCTCCAACGTGCTCGGCGTGGTCAACCCCGTCGAGCAGCTCGTCGCGATGGCCCGCGAGGCCACCGGCGGGCGGGCGCTGGTGGTGCTCGACGCCTGCCAGTCCGCGCCGCACCTGGCCCTGGACCTGCCCGCCCTCGGCGTCGACGTCGCCGTCTTCTCCGGCCACAAGGTGCTCGGCCCGAACGGCGTCGGGGCGCTGTACGGACGGGCGGAGGTGCTCGAGGCGCTGCCGCCGTTCCTCCTGGGCGGATCGATGATCACCACGGTGACGCTGGAGGGCGCGGACTACCTCCCCCCGCCGCAGCGCTTCGAGGCGGGCACCCAGCCCGTCTCCCAGGCGGTGGCGCTGGCCGCGGCGGTCGACTACCAGCGCGCCGTGGCCGACCGCTTCGGCGCCGGCGCGGTGCTCGAGCACGAGCGGGCCCTGGAGCGCCGCCTGCGCCACGGCCTGCGCGAGCTGCCGGGCGTCCGCCTGCTCGGTGACGCCGACGGAGCCGACGACGGGAGCGTGCAGCGGGTGGCGCTGCAGGCCTTCGAGGTCGAGGGCGTGCACGCGCACGACGTCGGCCAGCTGCTCGACGCCCGCGGCGTCGCCGTGCGGGTGGGCCACCACTGCGCCCAGCCGCTGCACCGCCGCTTCGGGACGACGGCCAGCGTGCGCGCCAGCGCCGCCCTCTACACGACCGAGGACGACGTCGACGTCTTCCTGGACGCCCTGTCCGGCGTCCGCGCCTACTTCGGGGTGGCCTGAGGTGGCCGGCCTGGACGCGCTGTACCAGGAGGTCGTCCTCGACCACGCCAAGCGCCGCGTCGGCGCCACCGACCTGGCGGCGGTGCACGACGACGAGCGCAGCGCCACCTCCCACCAGCGCAACCCCGTCTGCGGTGACGAGATCACCCTGCGCGCGTCGCTGGCCGGCTCCGGCGACGGCGAGGTGGTCGCCGACCTCGCGTGGGAGGGCCTGGGCTGCTCCATCTCCCAGGCCTCCGCCTCCATGCTCACCGAGCTGGCCCGGGGGACGACGACGGCCGAGGTCGCGCGGCTGACCGAGGGCTTCCGCGAGGCGATGCGCTCCAAGGGCCGGCTCCCCCTCGACGAGGAGGTCTACGGCGACGCCGCCGCCCTGTCCGGGGTCTCGCGGTACACCGCCCGCGTCAAGTGCGCGATGCTCGCGTGGGTGGCCCTGGAGGACGCCGTCCGCCGCGCCGGCGGCTGACCCGCTGGTCAGCGGCTAGGTTCTCCCCCCATGACCCTCGACGCCACGGACCTGGCGCTCGTCCGCGCGCTCAGCGAGCGGGGGCGGGCCACCTTCGCCCAGCTCGCCGGGGAGACCGGCCTGTCCACCTCGGCCACCCAGGCGCGCGTGCGCCGGCTGGAGGCCGAGGGCGTCATCACCGGCTACCGCGCCCTGGTCGACCCCGAGGCCGTGGGGCAGCCGCTGGCCGCCTTCATCGAGATCACCCCGCTCGACCCGGCGCAGCCCGACGACGCGCCCCGGCGCCTGGAGCACCTGCCCGAGATCAGCGCCTGCTACTCGGTGGCCGGTGACTCCAGCTACCTGCTCATGGCCCGCGTCGCCTCCCCGCGGGCCCTGGAGGACCTGCTGCAGCGCATCCGCACGGCGGCCTCGGTGCGCACCCGCAGCACGGTGGTGCTGCAGACCTTCTTCGAGCGGGCCACCGCGCCGCAGGAGCAGATCCGCCGCCCGCAGCCCTGACCGGCAGGCGATCGACCGGCCAGGCGCTTCCTGCGCGGGTCATCGACCTGTAGCGTCCTGCCATGGCCGTGATGACGCACCGCAGCTCCTCCCCGGGCAGCTCGAGCCCCCTGAGCTCCTCCGTCCCCGCTGACGAGGTCCTGCCCTCCCTGGCGCGCCACCTGCTCGTGGACGGCTACGACCTCGTGGTCGACCTGGCCGGCTCCCACGGCTCCTGGCTGCGCGACGCGGTGACCGGCCGGGAGCACCTCGACCTGTTCACCTACTTCGCGTCCAACCCGATCGGCACCAACCACCCCGGGCTCACCGGTGACCCGGCGTTCCTGGCCAAGCTCGCGGCCACCGCCGTCCACAAGCCGAGCAACTCCGACATCTACACGACGCAGCTGGCCGAGTTCGTCGACACCTTCGCCCGCGTGCTCGGCCACCCGGACCTTCCGCACCTGTTCTTCATCGACGGCGGCGCGCTCGCGGTGGAGAACGCCCTCAAGGTCGCCTTCGACTGGAAGAGCCGCCTCAACGAGAGCAAGGGCCTCGACCCGGCGCTGGGCTCGCAGGTCATGCACCTGGAGGGCGCCTTCCACGGCCGGTCCGGCTACACCCTGTCGCTGACCAACACCGACCCGAACAAGACGGCGCGCTTCCCGCAGTTCTCCTGGCCGCGCATCCCCGCCCCGCACACCGGCCTCGGCGACGACGCCGCCGTCGAGCGCGCCGAGGACGAGGCCCTGTCCGCCGCCCGCGCGGCCTTCGAGGCGAACCCGCACGACATCGCCTGCTTCATCATGGAGCCCGTCCAGGGCGAGGGTGGCGACCGCCACTTCCGCCCGCGCTTCCTGCAGCTCATGAAGGAGCTGTGCCACGCCCACGACGCGCTGTTCCTCCTCGACGAGGTGCAGACCGGCGTCGGGATGACCGGCACCACGTGGGCCTTCGAGCAGCTCGGCGTCGTGCCCGACGTCGTGTCGTTCGGCAAGAAGGCCCAGGTCTGCGGCGTCATGGCCGGCGGGCGCGTCGACGAGGTGCCCGACAACGTCTTCGCCGTCAGCTCTCGGATCAACTCCACGTGGGGCGGCAACCTCACCGACATGGTCAGGTCGCAGCGCATCCTGGAGGTCATCGAGGCCGAGGGCCTCGTGGAGCGCGCCGGCCTGCTGGGTGCCCACCTGCTCGCCCGCCTGGAGGACCTCGCCGCCCGCCACGCGCTGGTGACCCACCCGCGCGGGCGCGGCCTCATGTGCGCCGTCGACCTGCCCGACGCCGCCACCCGCAACGCCGTCGTCGCGGCGCTGAAGGACGAGGGCGTGCTCGTGCTCGGCTGCGGCACCCGCAGCCTGCGCTTCCGCCCGTCGCTGGCGGTCACCCCTGACGAGCTCGACGCCGGCGTCGACGCCCTCGAGCGGGTCCTCACCCGGCTGGGCTGACGCGCGGGGGCTCCCTAGGGTCGAGCGGTGCGCGTGCAGCCCGCCGTCCTGGACTCCCCCGAAGCCCTCGGCGAGGCGGCCGCTGCCGTCGTCGTCGAGGGCCTCGCCGCCGCCCGGGCCCGCGGCGCCGACGCCTACCTGCTCGGCTGCCCCACCGGGCGCAGCCCCGCCACCACCTACGCCGCCCTGGCCCGGCGGGTGGCGGCGGAGCGGGTGGACGTCAGCCGGCTCGTCGTCGTCCTCATGGACGAGTACCTGGTGCCGCGCCGGCCGCAGGACGACGACGGCGGGCTGGTCCTGGAGGACCCGGCCGCGCTGCACTCGTGCGCGCGGTACGGCCGCGAGGAGGTGCTCGAGCCGCTGCAGCGCGCTGCAGGCACCAGGCGCGGCCCCGCCGACGACGCCCTGTGGCTGCCCGACCCCGACGACCCCGCGGCCTACGACCGCCGGATCGCCGACGCCGGCGGCGTCGACCTGTTCCTGCTGGCCTCCGGGGCCAGCGACGGGCACGTGGCGTTCAACGCGCCGGGCACACCGCCGGACGCCGTGACGCGCGTGGTGGAGCTGCCCGAGAGCACCCGGCGGGACAACCTCGACACCTGGCCCAGCCTCGGCGGGGACCTCGCCGCGGTGCCCCGGCACGGGGTCAGCGTGGGCGTGGCGACCATCCGCGACCTGTCCCGCTCGGTGCTCATGCTCTGCCACGGCGCGGGCAAGCGGGAGGCGGTGGCGCGCCTGACGGCGGCCGAGCGCTACGACCCGTCCTGGCCCGCCACGGTGCTGGCCGACTGCGCCGCGCCGCGCTTCCTCGTGGACGGCGCGGCGGCCGGCCGGGCTCAGCCCGCGAGCGCCTTCGCGTAGACGGCGTCGATCTCGGCGGTGTCGGCCGCGCGGAGGTTGAACATCGTGAAGTGGCCCCACACCGAGCCGATCTCCTCGTAGGTCGCGCCGGGGATCCGCTCGGCGTCGGCCCTGATGTCCTCCGGCGGGAAGAACAGGTCGCCGGTGAAAGCGACGTCCGTGACGGCGGCGGTGACGCGGGCGACGGCGGCGTCGAGGTCTCCCCCGTGGTCGGCGGAGACGTCGCTGGTCTTCCACTTGTGCGCCTGGCACAGCAGGTCGTTGGGGTCCATCGGCCCGAAGTAGGCCTGCAGGAAGCCCTGCACGAAGCCGTCGCGGGAGGTGAAGCCCAGCTCCCGCCACGCCTCCTCGCGGTACATGTGCGAGGTGGGGCCCATGAGCGCGAAGGCCTGGGCGTGGCGGCGCAGCCCCACGTGGACGTCGGAGGCGCGCTCGTAGAAGCCGCCCTTGAACGCCGGGTCGCTGCGCAGGGCGTCCATGTGGAGGTCGCAGAAGACCCGGCAGTGGTCGGGGTTGCGCAGCGTGGCGGCGAAGGGCACGGCCCGCCGCACGAGGTCGGGGTAGCGGACCGCCCACTCCAGCGTCTGCTGCCCGCCCATCGACCAGCCGCTGACCATCGCGAGGGTCTCGAGCCCGAAGCGCTCGGTGACCAGGCGGTGCTGGGCGCGGACGTCGTCGCTGATCGCCACCGCCGGGAACGCCCCCCGGTCGTAGGGCGGCGGGGTGTTGCTCGGCGACGACGACGTCCCGCTCCCGAGCTGCGCGGGCAGGACGAAGAAGTAGCGGCTGGGGTCGAGGGGGCGCCCCTCCCCGATGAAGGCGTGCATGAAGTCGGCGGTGCCGCTGTACATGTGCGGCAGCAGCACGGCGTTGTCCTTGGCCTCGTTGAGCGCTCCCGCCGTCTGGAACGCGAGCCGGGCGCCCGGCAGCACGTGGCCGCTGGCCAGGGGGAAGTCACCGAGGTCGAAGTACTGGTCGGTCACCGCAGGTCCTCCTCGTCGAGGGTCGGTCGGTCGCGATCCTCCTCGGCCGGCCCTCCGGCCGCCACCTGCGCCGCCCCATGCGCCGCCGGGGGCCCCGCCGCCGGCGCGGGGCTGCTGCTCAGGGCCGTGGGGGACGTCCCCCGATCGCCGGACGGGCGCCGGGCGCCGTCGGCGGGCAGGCCCATGATGGGGGCGTGGGGTGGCGCCGCTGGGCCGTGGTGCGCCGCCTGGAGTGGCGCACCGGCGTGCTCGCGCTCCTGGCGGCGCTGGCCGCTGCCTCGTGCGCGCTGGTGCTCGCCGTCGACCTGGCCACCGGCGGCGGCCTGGTCATCGCCAGGCCGGTGGTGGCCGCGACCTGCGCTGGGGCGGTGCTCGTCACCGGGCACCTGCTGCGGCGCCGCCGCGTGGGTGAGACCGAGGCCGGCGTGCTGCTGCACGTCGGAGCGCTGGCCACGACGGCCTCCGGGGTGCTCCAGCCCGACCTGGGGTGGCAGTGGCTCAGCGCCTCGGTGCTGACGGCGATCCCCGTGGTCGGCGTCATGCACCTGCGCCGCTGGGGGCTGGTGTCCCTGACCGCGCTGGCCGCCCTCGGCGCGCCGGTGGTCTTCGCCACCTGGGAGCCGCGCTCGCTGCTGACGCTCATCACCGCGGTGGCGATGGCCGCCGTGCCCGCTGTCGTGGTCGGGGTCGTGTGGGCGCTGGCCGAGCAGCTCGACGCCGCGAGGGCCGCCGCCGCGCGCGCGGCAGGCCTGGACGAGCTCACCGGTCTGCTGAACCGCCACGGCCTGGCCACGAGGGTCGGGCCGCTGGTGCGCGCCGCGGCCCGCGCCGGGGAGCACGTGTCGGTGGTGGTGGTCGACGTCGACCACTTCAAGCGGGTCAACGACACCCACGGCCACCTCGTGGGCGACCGGGTGCTCGTGGCCGTCGCCGACGCGCTGCGCGGCGCGGTGCGCGAGGACGACCTCGTGGTGCGCTGGGGCGGGGAGGAGATCGCCCTGGTCGCCCGCGGTGAGGCCGGGCGCGTCACGCGGCTGGCCGAGCGGCTGCGGACGGCCGTGGAGGAGGTCGACCTGCCCGGCCTGCCGCGGGTCACCGTGAGCCTGGGCACGGCGAGCACGCCCGCACCGGCCCGGGCCAGCGACGCCGGGGCCTCCGAGCTGGCCGCGCGGCTGCTCGACCGCGCCGACGCCGCCCTCTACGAGGCCAAGCGCGCCGGGCGCAACCGCGTGCGGCACAGCGCCGCCCTCCCGGACTCCCCGGCGACGGCTGCCAGTGAGGACCCCACCGTCGTCGTCCTGCCCGCCGACCCGGTGGTGGTTCACCCCGGCACCGGCGCGCCGCCGCCCCCCTGACGCCCCCTCCCCCGACGATCAAGGAAGTCGCGCCCGCCCCCGGGGCTGCGAGGCCCGCTGGGCCAGCGCCGCCTCGATCCTGTCGACGGCGTCGGCGGGCCGCTCGTGCTCCCACACGCGCAGCGGCAGCCACCCGGCGGCGAGCAGCTCGGCGTCGGTGCGGGCGTCGCGCTCGCGGATGCTGGCGAGCTTGACCTCCCACCAGGCGCGGTTGGCCTTCGGCACGTGCAGGTGCTGCGGGCAGGAGTGCCAGAAGCAGCCGTCGACGAAGACGGCCACCCGCCCACCGCGCAGCACCACGTCGGCGCGGCGGCGCCGGCTGGTGCCCGCGGGCGTGGCGTCGACGAGGTACCGGTGGCCCCGTCGCCACAGCTCGCGGCGCACCGCCAGCTCCGGTGCGGTGTCGCGGCGCCGGTTGGCCCGCATGGTCCGCGCCGCCGCGGCCGACGACGGAGGTGGCGCGGGCGGCACGACGATCGGCCGGGTCACCACCACCACCGCTCCCGCCTCCTCCGCCGCCGCCGCCGCCGTCGCGACGTGCCCCACCACCGCAGCCTCATCCCGGGCCACGCCCCGCACCCTGCCCGTCACCCCCGACACCTCTCCTCTCTGTTCGCACTTTCCGCGGACAGTGCGCCAACGGGGCTCTGGGACGAGCACTTGCCGCGGAAAGTGCGACACGAGGTGGCCACGGAAGCCGAGGAACCGCTGGGCGAGCACTGCGCAGCCGGGCGACCGGACGTCGTTGCAGCACCCCCGCGAAGACCAACGAGGCGCCCGGCTGCGACATGGGCACCCCCTGGAAGAGCAACCGAGCGCCCGGTTGCGACAAGGACACCCTCACGAACCGCAACCAGGCGCCCGGCTGCGACGCGAGGTCAGGCGGGGCCGGCGGCCTCGACACGCCCGCCGGCGCGACCCTCGAGGCTGCCCGCGAGCGCAGCGAGCTGCAGGCGGCTCTCGTCCTCGCTGCCCGGCGCCGCCGTCATGATGACGATCTTGAGGTCGGCCTCGCCGTCGGTGAGCACGTCGCAGTCGACGGTGGTCGCCCCGACCACCGGGTGGTGGACCACCTTGTGGTCGGCGCGGTGCGCCCCGACAGCACCGGTGGCCCACAGCGCGGTGAACTCCTCGCTGCCCTCGCACAGCTGCCGGACGACGGCAGCCAGCTGCCGGTCCCGCGGGTAGCGGCCGGTCGCGCGCCGCAGGTCGGCGACCACGGCGGCGCGCACCGAGGCCTCCTCCACGGACTGCACCGGCCACCCGGCCAGCCGCCCACCGCCCTCGGCCAGGAATCCCGTCAGCGCGAAGTTGCGCCACCGCTCCGGCAGCCCGGAGGGGTCGCCCAGCAGCCCCGCCCAGGTCCGGTTCCACCACAGCAGCTGCCAGTCGGCGGCGAAGACCGCCACCGCCGCCGTCCCGTCCAGGCGCGCGAGCGCGCGCTGGACGCCGGGCGTGATGTGGCGGGGCACCGCCGCGCGCCCGGGCGGGGCGAGCTGCGCGAGCCGGAAGAGGTGGTCGCGCTCGTCGTCGTCGAGCTGCAGGGCCCGCGCCAGCGCCGTCACCACCTGCGGCGACGGGGTGGTGGCGCGTCCCTGCTCCAGGCGCACCACGTAGTCGACCGACAGCCCGGCCAGCTCGGCGAGCTCCTCGCGGCGCAGGCCCGTGGTGCGCCGGCCCCGGCGGGCCGGCAGCCCGGCGGCGCTCGGCGGCAGCCTGTCGCGCCACACCCTCAGCGTCGCGCCGAGCCCGGTGCTCTCCACGCCCCCATGCTCCCCCGCCGCGCCTGCGCAGCGCTGCGCCGTCACGGCCAGCAGGGTGGTACCGCTGGTCCCACGGTCGCCTCCTGCCTGGTGGGGCCACGAGGGCGCGCTCAGGGTGGAGCCATGACCACCACCTTCATCACCGGGGCCAACAAGGGCCTCGGCCGCGAGACCGCCCGCCGCCTGGTCGAGGCCGGCCACACCGTGCTGCTCGGCGCGCGCGACCCCGAGGCCGGCCACCGGGCCGCGCAGGAGCTCGGCGCCCGCTTCGTGCAGATCGACGTCACCGACGAGGCCTCGGTGGCCGCCGCCGCTGCCGACGTCGAGGCCCGCGAGGGGGTCGTGGACGTCCTGGTCAACAACGCGGGCATCGCCGGCCCGGCGAAGGGCCCCGCTGACCTCACCGCCGACGACGTCGCCGCCGTCCTCGACGTCAACCTTCTCGGCGTCGTCCGCACCACCCGGGCGTTCCTGCCGCTGCTGCGCCGCTCGGAGCACCCGGCGATCATCAACGTCGCCAGCGGGCTGGGCTCGACCAAGCTCACCCACGACCCCTCGCGCATCGAGTCCCAGGTGGTCGCCCCGGCCTACACGGCCTCCAAGGCGGCGCTGGTCATGCTGACCACGCAGTACGCCAAGGGGATGCCGGACGTGCGCGTCGACGTCGTCGACCCGGGCTACACGGCCACCGACCTCAACCAGAACAGCGGCCCGCAGACGGTCACCGAGGGCACCGACGCCGTCGTGCGCCTGGCCACCGAGGGCCCGGGCCACGGCACGGGGCGCTTCCTCGACCGCGACGGCGAGATCGGCTGGGGCTGAGCCCCTCCACCCCTGGCGCACCGTCCGCGAACAGTGCGGGACGGGGAGACGAAGGCAGGAGGAGGGACGGGTCAGGAGCAGGACGACGACGGGCCGGCGGGCCCGTCAGGCGTGGTTGCCGTGCAGCACCTGGTCGGAGGGCCGAGGCGGTCCGAGGCCGTCATCTTCTGGTGCCAGTAGGGGTACTGCAGCGGCTGGCGGCTGACCTCCTCCAGCGCGGCGACCTCGTCGGCGGACAGCTGCAGGGAGGACGCGGCCAGGTTGTCGGCCAGCTGCTCCTCGGTGCGCGCCCCGAGGATCACCGAGGTGATCGTCGGGCGGCCCATCAGCCACGCGAGCGCCACCTGCGCCCCGGAGACGCCGTGCCCGGAGGCGACCTCGCGCAGCACGTCGAGGGTGGCGAACAGCCGGTCGGGGGTGTTGACCGGCGGCTCGTGCCAGTCGCCGAGGTGGCGCGAGCCCTTCGGGCCCTGCACCGAGCCATCGTCGCCGCGCGTGTACTTGCCCGAGAGCAGCCCGCCGGCCAGCGGGCTCCACACGAGCACGCCCAGGCCCTGGTCGGCGGCCAGCGGCAGCAGCTCGTTCTCGGCCTCGCGGCTCTCCAGGGTGTAGTAGATCTGCTGCGCCACGGGCTTGACGAGCCTGTCGCGCTCCGCCGCGCCGAGGGCCTTCATGAGGTGCCAGGCGGAGAAGTTGGAGACCCCGACGTAGCGGACCTTGCCGGAGTCGACCAGGTGCGTCAGCGCGGCGAGGGTCTCCTCCACCGGCGTCAGCCCGTCCCACTCGTGCAGCTGGTAGAGGTCGATGTGGTCGGTGCGCAGCCGCCGCAGGCTCGCCTCGGCGCCGCTGATGACGTGGTGGCGCGACAGGCCGGCGTCGTTGGGCCCCTCCCCCATGGGGAAGCGGACCTTGGTGGCGATCAGCCAGTCGTCGCGCTGGCCCGCCAGCGCCTCCCCGACGATCTCCTCGGACAGGCCGGTGGAGTAGGCGTCGGCGGTGTCGACCAGCGTGACGCCGGCCTCCCTCGCCATCGCCAGCTGGCGGCGCGCGCCGTCCAGCTGGGTGTCGCCGAAGGCGGCCAGGCCGCCTCCGAAGCCCGCCGTCCCCAGGGTCATCGCCGACACCCGAAGACCCGACCGTCCCAGCGCTCGCTGCTCCATGCACCCAGCCTGTCAGCAGGCCCCCGGGGGCACACCAGGTGGCCGAGATCACCCCGGCGGCGGGTGTGGGCAGGACTGTTCGCGGGCACTGCGGCGTTGTCAGAGAGGACAGGCCACACCGAGGGCCACGAGAGGGTGAGCACAGCGAGCACGCGACGCACCACGGCCAGCACCACCGGGACCGCGACCGCCGGCACGACCAGCGGCGGCCGCACGCCCGTCCGCACCGTCGAGACGCCGGTGCGGCAGCTTCCTGCGCCGTCGCAGCTGCAGCTGCCGGCCAAGCCGGTCTCCGACCGCATGCGCACCACCGTGACGGCCGCGGCGATGCGCGCCACCATCGCCGAGTGGCTCGAGGACGCCGGGCCGCTGGCTCCCAAGGCGCTGCGCGACCTCGCCGTGGCGGCCCACGTCCCCTACGACGTGGTGCGCGGCATGACGCGCCGCGAGGCCACCGGCGTGGTCCCCGCGGGCCTGGCGGCCCGCCTGCTGTGGGCGATGGGTGAGCCGCTGCGGCCCGACCTGCGCCAGGCGCTGGCCGAGGACCTCGCCTCCGAGGCCCACGCGGCCTGACGCCACCCCCGGTGGGGCCGCCGCGCTCAGCGCGGCGGCTGCTCCAGCCCGTCCTCCTGCTGGCGCCCCTCCCGCTGCCGCGGTGGCTGCGCAGGACGACGACGAGCGCGCTCCCTCAGGCGCGCCAGCAGCGCAGCCCGGTGCTCCTGCTGGAGACCGGGCTGCGCCGTGCCCGCGCCACCGGCGCCGCGGACCGGGCTGACCTCCACGGGGGCAGAGGTGCCCGGTCCGCGGCGTGCTCACACGCGGTGAGCGGCCATGACACCCGGTCAGCCCAGGAGCTCAGCCCAGGACCTCAGCCCAGACCTCAGCTGAGGGTCTTCGGCTGCTGGGAGGGGTCGTTCAGCTCCGCGGCGTCCAGCAGCGAGCGGACCGTCGCGGCGTCGGCCGGGGCGGGGGTGCTGACGTCGCCGTCCTTCGCGTACGGCATGACGTAGACCGGGCGGCCGTTCTCGGCGCGCCAGCTGCGCGACAGGGGCCCGGCGTCGACGACGTCGTAGCCGATCGCGTCGAGGAAGCGCGTGGCGGCCGCCTTGGCGTCGTCGTCGTCCCCGAAGACGGGCAGGGCGGTGCGCTGGGCGTCGCCGGCCGGCCGGCCCAGGGCGGCCAGCGCGATGAAGAAGATGTTGTTGAAGCCCTTGACCACGTGGGCGCCGGACAGGTGGCGGGCCACGAGCTCGCTGGTGGTGGTGCTGTGGTCGTCGAGCTCGGCGATGCGGCCGTCGCGGTCGGGGTAGTAGTTGTTGGTGTCGATGACGGTCTTGCCGGCCAGCTGCTCGGCCGGCAGCTCGCGGTAGGCCTTCAGCGGGACGGTGACCACGACGAGGTCGCCGGCCTGCGCGGCCTCGGCCGCCGTGGCGGCGCGGGCGCCCTCCCCGAGCTGGCCGACGAGGTCGGCGAGCGTCTCGGGGCCGCGGGAGTTGGCGATGACCACGCGGTAGCCGGCGTCGAGGGCCAGCTTGGCCACGGTGGAGCCGATGTTGCCGGCCCCGATGATGCCGATGGTCTGCGCGCTCGAGCCGGTCGTCGCGGCGCCGGTGGTGTCAGTGGTGCTCATGGGCGTGCCAACACCGGTGCCGCAGCGCACCTTCCCGGCGCCCCCTCGCGCCCACCGTCCCGGCCCCTCAGGCGGGCACGAGGTCACCGGGGCGCGCGCCGGCGGCGACCAGCGCGGCGAAGGCCCCGCCGGCGGCCGCCAGCTCGGCCGGCGGGCCCTGCTCGACCACGCGGCCGCCCTCGAGGACGGCGACGGCGTCGGCGCCGCTCACCGTCGACAGGCGGTGGGCGATCATGAGGGTGGTCCGCCCGCGACGGGCTTCGTCGAGGGCTGCCTGCACGGCGCGCTCGGTGGTGGTGTCCAGCGCGGAGGTGGCCTCGTCGAGGACGAGCACCTTCGGGTCGCGCAGCAGCGTGCGGGCGATCGCCAGGCGCTGCTGCTCCCCGCCGGAGAAGCGGTGCCCGCGCGCGCCGACCAGGGTGTCGTAGCCGTCGGGCAGGGCGGTGATGACGTCGTGCACCTGGGCGCGGCGCGCCGCGGTCTCGATCTCGGCGTCGGTGGCCGACGGCCGGGCGTGGCGCAGGTTCTCCCGCACGGTGGCGTGCAGGAGGTAGGTCTCCTGGGAGACCACGCCCACCACCGCGGCGAGCGCGGCCAGCGGCAGGTCGCGCAGGTCCACGCCGTCGAGCAGCACCCGCCCGCTGATGGGGTCGTGCAGGCGCGCCACGAGCGAGGCCAGCGTCGACTTGCCCGAGCCGGTGCGCCCGACCAGGGCCAGGGAGGTGCCGGCGGGCACGGTGAGGTCGACGTCGGCCAGCGCGGGCCGGTCGGCGCCGGGGTAGGCGAACGAGACGCCCTCGAGGCGGACCTCGCCGCGCGCGCGAGCGGGGTCGAGGGCGACCGGGTGCTCCGGCTCGGCGATGTCGACGGGCAGGTCGAGGTACTCGAAGACCCGGCTGAACAGCGCCATCGAGGCGGTGAGCTGCACGCCGACGTCGAGCAGGCCCATGAGCGGCCTGAAGATCGCCGCCTGGAGCGCGGTGAAGGCGACCAGCGTGCCGACGGTCATCCCGCCGGAGGTGACGGGCAGCCCGGCGGCGAGGTAGATCGCGGCGGGGATGGCGGCGAAGACGACGTTCATGGTGGCCATGCGCCAGCGCCCGGCCAGGGAGGCGCGGACCTCCAGGTCGACCAGCTCGGCCGAGGTGGTCTCGAAGCGCTGCGCCTGCACGTCGGCGGTGCCGAGGGTCTTGGTGAGCAGCGCGCCGGAGACCGACAGCGACTCCTCCACCTGGTGCTGCAGGTCGGCCAGGCGCCGCTGCTGGGCGGAGGTGATCGAGCGGCGCAGCAGCGCCACGCGCCGGGTGAGCCACACCGACGGCGGCAGCACCACCAGCGTCAGCAACGACAGCCGCCAGGACAGGGCGGCCATGGCGACGGCGGTGCCGACGACGGTGGTGGCGTTGGAGGCCAGCGACGTCGCCGTCGAGGTGACCACGGACTGCATGCCGCCGATGTCGTTGGTGAGGCGCGAGGTGATCTCCCCGCCGCGGGTGCGGGTGAAGAAGTCCATCGACTGGCGCTGCACGTGCGTGAACACCCCCGTGCGCAGGCGGTGCATGACGCGCTGCCCGACGCCGGTGGAGATCCACGTCTGCACCACGCCGAGCAGCGACGTGGTCGCGGCGACGGCGACCATGCCGGCCACGGCCAGGGCGAGCAGGCGCAGGTCGGCGTGCGGGAGCGCGTCGTCGATGACGGTGCGCACGAGGAAGGGCGTGGCCAGGGAGACCACCGAGGAGGCGACGATGAGGACGACGACGAGGGCGACCTGCCAGCGGTGCGGCGTGAAGAGCGCGGCGATGCGGCGCAGGGAGACGGGCGAGCGGCGCAGCTGCTCGCGATCGGCGGGGTCGGTCCTGGCGGGTCCGCGGCCGCGGCCGCGGCCCTCGGGGCGTGCGGGGCTGCCGGTGACGAGTGCGGTGGAGGGGCTCGACGTGGTGACCACGTCCTTCCAGTCGGGGCTCGAGAGAGGTGCTGAGGTTACCTCACGATGAGGTAAGCGCTGCACCAGGCGCTAGCATTCCCCCGTGGTCGACCCCTCCGACGACGGCAGCGCCCAGGCCAGCACCCGGGACGGCAGCACCGGGGGCAGCAGCACCCAGGACAGCAGCGCCGAGCTGGCCGACGCGCTGCTCGGCGCCGCCCGCGCGCTGCGCCGCGGCGTCCACGCGGCCCTGGAGCCCGCCGGACTCTCCCCCCACCAGGCCCGCGCGCTGCGCGTGCTCGCCCCCGCCGGCGAGGACGGGATGCGCATCTCCGAGCTGGCCGCTGCGCTGCGGATCGCGCCGCGCTCGGCGACGGAGGTGGTCGACGGCCTGGCCGAGCGCTCCCTCGCGCAGCGCAGCGCCGACCCCGCCGACCGACGCGCCGTCGTCGTCGTGCTCACCGGTGCCGGCCGCGAGGCGGTGGCGCTCGCCGAGCGCGCCCGGGCGCAAGCGGCCTCCCAGCTGCTCGCCCCCCTCAGCGCGGACGAGCGCACCGCCCTCGCCGCGCTGCTGCGCCGCCTCGACGCCTGAGGGCGCCGCCGGCCTGGTGGCCGATCGCCCATGATCACGGACCGGGGTGGCGGTGGGGCGCCCCAGGAGGGGGCAGTGCCCCGTCAGGGGACGGCGCTTCATCAGGGGACGAGGGCCCGCCGGACGGTCAGGCGCAGCGCCTCGCGGCGGCGGTCGTGCTCGGCGTCGTCGTCGGCGGCGGAGGCGGCCAGGGTGCCGCTCACCGGTGACCAGGTGCCGGCCAGCGCGATGACCATCGAGTAGACCTCGGCGGGACGCAGGTCGGCCACCACGCGGCCGGCGGCCTGGGCGGCGGCGATGGCCTCGAGCTTGGGGTCGGCGAGGTGGCGGTGCCCGCGCAGCAGGTCGCCGGTGGGCACGCGCTCGAGGCGGTTCCAGCTGGTGAGGCGGATGAGCTCGGGCTCGCGCAGGTAGGAGTCGTACAGGCGCACGGCGTAGCCGGGCAGGTCGTCGGCGTCGAAGGGAACGACGTCGACGATGTGCTGCAGCTGGTCGTCGAAGACGGCGTCGAACAGGCCGTCCTTGGAGCCGTGCCAGGCGTACATCTGCTGCTTGTTGACCCCTGACGACGCGGCGATCCGGTCGACCCGCGCCCCGGCGAAGCCGTGCTCGGCGAACTCCGCCGCCGCCGCGTCGAGCAGCCGCCGCCTGCTGGCGTCCCCGTCCCTCACCGCACCAGACTAGCGGGTAACCAACTAGTTGGTTATCGTGGTCGCCATGGACACCACCGACACGACCGTCCAGCAGCCCACCCGCATCACGAGCCCGTTCACCAGCCGCAGCACGGCCCTCGAGGTGGTCGACGGCGTCGACCTGACCGGCCGTCGCGCCGTCGTCACCGGCGGCGCCTCCGGCATCGGCGTCGAGACCGCCCGCGCCCTGGCGCACGCCGGTGCCGAGGTGGTCCTCGCCGTGCGCGACACCGCCGCCGGCGAGCGCGCCGCCGCCGACATCGCCGCCAGCGCCAGCGCCGCCGCGGCCAGGTCCGGCGGCCCGGCCGCGCCCGCTCCGCGGGTGGAGGCCCTCGACCTCGCCGACCTCACCTCCGTCGACGCCTTCACCGCCCGCTGGGGCGAGCTGCCTCTGCACGTGCTCGTCGCCAACGCGGGCGTCATGGACACCCCGCACGCCACGACCGCCCAGGGCTTCGAGCTGCAACTGGGCACCAACCACCTGGGCCACTTCGTACTGACCACGGGGCTGCACGCCGCGCTGGCCGCGGGAGCGCGCGAGGCGGGCGAGGCGCGCGTCGTCGTCGTCTCCTCCAGCGGGCACGGCGCCTCGCCCGTCGTCTTCGAGGACCTCATGTTCGAGCGGCGCCCCTACGACCCGGGGCTGGCCTACGGCCAGGCGAAGACGGCCAACTCCCTGTTCGCCGTGGAGCTGACGCGCCGCTGGGCGCACGAGGGCATCACCGCCAACGCCCTCATGCCCGGCGGCATCTGGACCCCGCTGCAGCGGCACTGGTCCCCGCAGCAGCGCGCTGCCGCCGAGCAGATGGCGCAGCAGGCGGAGGCCAGCGGCTCCTTCCACATGAAGACCCCCGAGCAGGGCGCGGCCACCTCGGTGTTCCTGGCGACCTCCCCGCTGGTCGCCGGCGTCGGCGGGCGCTACTTCGAGGACTGCGCCGAGGCGGAGGTCGTCGAGCAGGTGCGGGGCATCCACGGCGTCATGCCGCACGCCCTCGACCCGGAGGCGGCCCGCCGCCTCTGGGAGGTCAGCGAGCAGGTGGTCGGCGCCGCCCGGGGCTGATCAGCCGCCGCGCCCCTGCGGGGCGCTGATCCGCAGCTCGCCCTCCAGCGCGAGCCCGGGTCGGCGCCCCGGCCGCACCCCCTGGGGCGGTGACCCCTCCAGCACGACGACGGCGGGCCGCACCCGGCCGGTGAAGCGCACTGGAGCCGGGCCGCGGCGCGGCTGGCGCAGCACCGCCCCGACGTCGACCGGCAGGCCCCGGCCCGGCGCGACCCGGGCGAGG
This sequence comes from Quadrisphaera sp. KR29, assembly GCF_052644995.1. Classification (NCBI taxonomy): domain Bacteria; kingdom Bacillati; phylum Actinomycetota; class Actinomycetes; order Kineosporiales; family Kineosporiaceae; genus Quadrisphaera; species Quadrisphaera sp. KR29. Next base: position 10,527 of record NZ_JBQXXG010000008.1, on the reverse strand, counting down.
ACCGCCACCTCGACGCCCTCGGCCAGCACCTGCGCGCTGGCGACCTCACCCGTCGGGCCGAGCACGGTGTCGACCAGCGCCAGCTCCTTGGGCAGGCCCCAGTGCTCGCGCCCACCGGCCCGGGAGGCGGCGCTGTCGACCACCATCCACGGCACCCACCCGCTGCGCGGGCCGAGCGCCACCGCGGCGAGGGCCTCGCGGTAGGCACCGACGGGCGTGTCGGAGTAGTCGACGACGGCGAAGGCCCCGGCCCGCAGGCCAGGGGCCCGCACCAGCGCCGGGGCCACCACCGCCTGCAGCCGGCACGTCCACGGCGGCGGCGGGCTCACCGACCGCCCGTACCCAGACGCCCGGCCTTCAGACTTTGGGCGTTCCGCCTCGGCGGCCGCCCGCCGTAGCGCTGGGCGTCAGCGCTGGGCCTCAGCGCTGGGCGCTGGCCAGCGCCTGCCGCACCGCCTCGACGCCGGCGGGCCTGGCGGCGGTGAAGTCCTCGCCGTCGGCGTACGGCAGGCCGTAGGCGGGGCGCCCGGGCTCGGCGCGCCAGCTCTCGGCGAGGTCGCCGCCGTCCACGGCGTCGTAGCCGAGGGCGTCCAGGAAGCGCGCGGCCACCGCCGTGGCGGCGGCGTCGTCGCTGAAGAGCGGCAGGGCGGTGCGCTGGGCGTCGCCAGCGGGGCGCGCCAGGGAGCGCAGCGACTCGGAGTAGATGTTGTTGAAGGCCTTCACCACGGAGCTGGCCGCGAGGTGCTGCTGGGTGAGGGCGGTCGACGTCGTCGAGCCGTCGTCGAGGGCGGGGACCTGCCCGTCGCGCTGCGGGTAGTAGTTGCCGGTGTCGAGCACCACCTTGCCGGCCAGCGGCCCGGGGTCGACGTCGGTGGTCGCCTTGAACGGGATGGTGAGGACGACGACGTCGCCGGCGCGCGCTGCCTCCTCCACCGTGCCCGCGCGCGCCCGCTCCCCGAGGGCGGCGACGAGGTCGGTGAGCGTCTGGGGGCCGCGGGAGTTGGCGATGACGACGTCGAGGCCGGCGTCGACGGCCAGCTGCGCGACGGCCGAGCCGATCCGCCCGGCGCCGATGATCCCGACCGTGGTGATGGCTGCTGCGGTCTCCGCCGTGGTCCCCGCCGTGGTCTCTGGCGTGGTGCTGCTGGTGCTCATGGGACGTGCAACGCCGCTGGTGGGCGCCTGCTTCCGCACCGGCCGGCTTTGGTCGGTGCTGTGCGGCGTGTGCTGCGCGGCGCTGGGCGCGCTCGCTCGTAGCGTCGAGGGGACAGCCAGCCAGCGAGCCAGTGAGCCCGGGGGGACGACGTGGACGAGCGCACCATCGACCTGACCGCAGCGCCGCAGGCGCCCGAGGCTCGCCGGGGTCGCGGGCCGGGGGCGACGGCCGTGATGAGCCCGCGGCGCGCGGCGGTGCCGTCGGCGCGCCGGGCCGCCTCAGCGCCCGTGCCTCCCCCGCTGTCCCCGCTGGTACCGGTGCCCGACCCGGCGCTCGCTGCCGGCAGCCCGCCCGCCGCGGCGGCGGTGCCCGCGCGCCGCTGGCGCAAGCGCAAGTACGCCGCCGTGGCCATGGTCTCCGGGCTGGTGTGCCTGACGATGGGCATGGGCATCGGCGGCGCCGACAGCGCGAGCACCATCGCCGAGGCCGACCACCGGGCCACCGCCGCGCTGCAGCAAGCCTCCGAGGCGGAGGCGGCCATCACCGGCGCGCACCTGGAGATGGCCAAGGCCCAGAAGGCCGCGGCCAAGGCCGAGGAGCAGCTCGCCGAGACGGAGGCCGCCCGCGCCGACGCCCAGGCCGCCGCCGACGCCGCCGTGAAGCAGGTCAGCGACCTGCAGGCGCAGCTGTCCGAGGCCCAGGCGGCGGTCGCCGCCGCGGCGAAGTCCGCGCCGACGTCGGAGGGCAAGACCGCGTCCAAGCCCGACGCGAAGCCCAGCCCGGCGCAGGCGTCCGACGAGGAGGACGAGGCGCCCTCGCGCTCGGTCTCCTACGCCAACTGCTCCGCGGTGCGTGCGGCCGGAGCCGCGCCGATCCGCGTCGGCGACCCCGGGTACAGCCGCTCCCTCGACCGCGACGGGGACGGCGTCGGCTGCGAGTGACGCCGGCTCTGGACGGGCGTCAGCGCCCCGTCGCGCCTAGCGTCGTCACCATGGGTGACAGCACCATCATCAAGGTCGACGGGGACGCTTCCCCGACCGGTGCGCTCGGGCAGCGCTACCTGGCCAGCGGCACCAGCGTGAGCATGCGGCTGTGGCAGGAGCAGCCGCCCAGCGAGCCCGACCCGGAGGTCGCCCGCGACTACGAGACGGTCGGCTACGTCGTCTCCGGCCGCGCCGAGCTGCACAGCGAGGGCCAGACCGTCGTGCTCACCGCGGGCGACTCCTGGGTGGTGCCCCGCGGCGCCGTCCACACCTACCGGATCCTCGAGCCCTTCACCGCCGTGGAGGCCACGCACCCGCCGGCGCAGGTGCACGGCCGCGACGAGCCCGCCGCCGGCTGAGGCACCCGAGCGACGCCCCGCACCTCCGGCGGAGCCTCCCCCGGCGCAGCGGTGCGCCGTGGGAGGCTCCGCCCGTGAGCACCCGCGCTCGCGGCGCCGCCGCCGTCGCCGTCGCGCTGAGCGGCGCCGTCGCGCTGGGCGGCTGCGTGGTGGTCACCGGCGACGACGTCGGCGCCCGCCCGCCCGGCGAAGCGAGCGCCGACGCCTCCCCCACGGCCGCCGACCCCGGCGCTGCAGCCGCCGGCTACGCCGTGCTCGAGACCGACGAGGCCACGGGCGCGCCGATCACCTACAGCTCCTGCCAGCCCGTCCGCTACGTCACCCACCTCGACGGCGCTCCCGCCGAGGTGGAGGAGCTCGTCGCCGAGGCCGTCGCGATGGTCTCCGGGGCGAGCGGGCTCACCTTCGTCGACGAGGGCAGCACCGACGAGGAGCCGACCCCCGACCGGGAGGCCCAGCTCGACCGCTACGGCGAGGACGCGTGGGCGCCGGTGCTCATCGCCTGGACCGACGACGACGCCATCCCCGACCTGGCCGGCGACACCGTCGGCCTGGCCGGCAGCCAGGCCTACTCCGACGGCGAGGGCCGGGTCGCCTACGTCAGCGGCGACGTCATGCTCGACGGGCCCGACCTCAGCGACATCCTCACCGAGCGCACCGGCAGGGCGCAGGTGCGCGCCGTGGTCGCCCACGAGCTCGGGCACCTGCTCGGGCTCGACCACGTCGACGACCCGACGCAGCTCATGTACGCCGAGGACAACCCCGACGTCGTCGAGCCGGCCGCCGGTGACCTCGCGGGCCTGGCGGCCATGGGCGCCGGCCCGTGCGTGGAGTCCCTCGCCACGCCCTGAGCACCTCAGGCGCCCGCGCCGAGCACCGCCCGCACGACGGCCGCCGCGGCCAGCACCGCCGACAGCAGCAGCGCCGCTCCGCTGAGCAGCACCCCGGCGGTCACCGCCCGCCGCGCCGGCTCGGGGCGGCGCAGCGCCAGCCCGCACACCCCCAGGCCGACCACCGCCACCAGCCACCCCGCCAGCTGCAGGCCGGGCAGGACGACGGTCGCCACGGTGACGAGCAGCGCCGCCACCCCGAGAGCGACGGCGAGCAGCGCGACGTCGTCGACCGGCGCCTCCTGCTCGTACGGCGCCGGCAGCTCCTCGGGCACGCGCTCACGGTAGCCAGCCGGCGCGCCAGCGGAGCACCTCCAGCGCGGTGGCGACGCCGAGCACGTCGTCGGCCAGCGGGCGCGGCAGCAGCTCGTCGGCGCGGGCCAGCCGGCGCAGCACGGTGTTGCGGTGGGTGAAGAGCCGCTCGGCGGTGCGCGTGGTGCTGCCCAGCTCGCGCACGTGGGCGAGCACCGCCTCCTGCACCTCGGCGGGCCCGTCGGCGAGGCGGCCGAGGGTGTCGGTGAGGAACTCCTCCACCCGCGCCGCGTCGGAGGTCAGCAGGTCCACCAGCTGCACGTCCTGGTAGCGCGCCACCTGCCGCGGGGAGGTGAGCCGGGCCAGCAGCCGCTGCGCGGTGAGCGCGTCGAGGTGGCTGCGCCGGAACCCCTCGACGTCGTGCCCGGCCCGACCGAGCGCCACCCGCACCGACGGGGTCGCCTCCAGGACGCGGGCGACGTCGACGGCGCTCACCTCGCCGGCCACCGGCAGCCACAGCCAGAGCGCTGTCGCGCCGGCGACCACGGTGAGCCGCCGCCCGGCGCCGGCGGCGCGCATGACGGCGTCGGCGGCGGGCTCGAGCTGGTCGGTGCCGGCGTCGCCGGCCCACACGACGGCGGCGGTGTGCGAGCCGGTCAGGCCGTACCCGAGCTGCGCCTCCGCGCGGGCGCGGCTGATGGGCGCGCCCTCGAGCAGCAGCGTCACCGCGGCGCGGCGCTCGGCGTGGGCGCCGCGGGTGAGCTCGGCCCGCTCGGCGTCCATGTGCTCGACCACGGCGGCCACGGTGTCGTCCAGGAAGGTGGAGATCGACAGCGCGGAGACGTCGAGCAGCTCGCGCAGCAGCGCCGGGTCGTCGGTCAGCTCGAAGCACGTGGACACCCACCGCCGCCACACCACGCCCTGCACCGCGCGGTAGGCCTCCAGCGCCCTCTGGTCCAGGCCGCGGCGGACCAGGTCGCGCGCGGTCGCCAGCGCCTCCGGGCCGGTGCTGGCCGGCACCCGGGCGCCGGGGGCGCGGACGTTGGCGGTGGCCCACTGCAGGAGGTTGGCCTCGTTGGAGCGGCGCACGGCGGCGGACAGCACCGGGTCGGCGGCCACCGCGCGCATGCGCTCGCTGCTCAGGGAGGCGTCGTGCAGGTCGTCCACCCACCGGGCCCGCACGTCCAGCGCCGTCTCGGCGCCGCGGCGGAACAGCTCCTTCGCCGGCGCGGACAGCTCCGGCCACCCCTCGTCCACCGCTGCAGTCTGGGGCCCCGAGCGACGTCGTGCAGTGCTGCGGGCGCAGCGCGGCGCACCACCGGCGACCCAGCGTGGTGCACCGCGCTGCAGCAGTGGCCGTGCACCGTCGCGCACGATGGTGTGGTGACCGTGACCCCCGACGTCGCCGCGCACACCTCCGTCGAGCACCTCGACGTCCTCGTCGTCGGCGCCGGCATCTCCGGCATCGGCGCCGGGCGCTACCTGGCCACCGAGCTGCCCGGCGCGACGTTCGCCATCCTCGAGGCGCGCGGCGCCTCCGGCGGCACGTGGGACCTCTTCCGCTACCCCGGGGTGCGCTCGGACTCCGACCTGTCGACCTTCGGCTACGAGTTCAAGCCGTGGGTCGACGAGCAGGCCATCGCCGACGCGCCGCGCATCCTGCGCTACCTGCGCGAGGCGGCCACCGAGAACGGCCTCGACGACAAGATCCGCTACCACCAGCGCGTCGTCGACCTCGCGTGGAGCAGCGAGACGGCCCGCTGGACGGTCACCGTGGAGCGCACCGACGTCGACGACGCCGGCTCCGCCGGCGCTGCTGGTCGCGGGCCCGAGCGGTTCCAGCTCACCGCCGGGTGGGTCTTCGCGGGCACCGGCTACTACCGCTACGACGCCGGGTACACCCCCGAGCTGCCCGGCCTTGAGCGCTTCGCCGGCCACCCTGGCAACGCCGTCGTCCACCCGCAGCACTGGCCTGAGGACCTCGACCTGGCTGGCAAGCGCGTCGTCGTCGTCGGCAGCGGTGCCACCGCGATCACCATCGTGCCGGCGATCGCGCGGACCGCCGCCCACGTGACGATGCTGCAGCGCACGCCCACCTACGTCATGCCCGTCTCCCGCGGGGACGAGCTCGGGACGCGGCTGCGGCGCTGGCTCGGCGACGAGCGCGGCGCGGCGCTGACCCGGCGCAAGAACATCGCCCGGCAGCGCGCCGTGTACCGCTTCAGCCAGGACCACCCGCGCGCGGCCCGCGCGGTGTACCGGCGCGTGGTCACCCGGCAGCTGCCCGAGGGCTACGACGTCGAGAGGCACTTCACCCCGCCGTACGACCCGTGGGACCAGCGCGTGTGCGCCTCCCCCAGCGGTGACTTCTTCGCCGCGATCCGCAGCGGGAAGGCGTCGGTGGTCACCGACCGCATCGACACCTTCGACGCCACGGGCGTGCGGCTGGCCAGCGGGGAGCGGCTGGAGGCCGACGTCGTCGTCACCGCCACCGGGCTCGCGGTGCAGATCTTCGGCGGTGCGCGGGTCATCGTGGACGGCGAGGAGGTCGTGCTGCCCGAGCGGCTCGCCTACAAGGGGATGATGCTGTCCGGCGTCCCCAACCTCGTCTTCAGCATCGGCTACACCAACTCCTCCTGGACGCTCAAGGTCGGGCTGGTGTGCGAGCACCTCGTGCGGCTGCTGCGGCACATGGCCGAGCACGGGCACGACACCGCGCGGCCCGTCCCGGCCGACCCGGGCATGCCGACGCGCCCCTACCTCGACTTCGCCGCCGGCTACATCCAGCGGGCGGTCGAGGAGCTGCCGCGCCAGGGCAGCCGGCCGCCGTGGACGACGTCGATGGACTACTACGCCGACGTGGCGATGCTGCGCACCGGCAGCGTGGTCGACCCCGAGCTGGAGCTGACCTCGCTCGCGGGCTCCGCCGACCCCGCCCAGCAGGACCGGTTCGTGCAGCTGCCCGCGGGCCCGCGGATCTGCTTCCGCGACACCGATGCCGCTGCCGGTGGTGACGGGGACGACGCCGCCGCCGCGCGCGGCGGCGACACGACTGCCGGCGGCCGGGGCGACGAGCCTGCCGACGGCCGTGAGGTGGTGCTGCTCATCGCCGGGCTGGGGCAGGACCTCACCGCGTGGCCCGACGACCTCGTCGACGGGCTCGTGGCGCGCGGCCTGCGGGTGGTGCGCTTCGACAACCGCGACATCGGGCGCTCCAGCCGCATCGAGCGGCCGGCCCCCGGGCGGCTGCGCCAGCTGCTGCGCCGGCCGCGGCCGGACGCCTACGACCTCGCCGACATGGCCGCCGACGCCGTCGGCCTGCTCGACCACCTCGGCGTGCAGCGCGCGCACGTGGTCGGGCAGTCGCTCGGCGGGATGGTCGCGCAGGTGCTCGCCTCGCGGCGGCCCGACCGGGTGGCGTCGCTGACGTCGATCTACTCCACCACCGGGGCCCCCGGTGTGGGCGGCACAGCACGCTCGACCATCTGGCGGCTGCGCAGCGCCCCGGCGCGGACGGTGGAGGAGGCGGTGCTCCGCCACGTCGGGATGATGCGGCACCTGTCCGGGCTCGGGTTCCCCCTCGGCGAGGACGACGTCGCCGCCGAGGAGGCGCGCGCCCGCGGGTCGTGGGAGCGCGGCGGCGGTCCGGCCTCGCGGATCGGTCCGGCGCGGCAGATCCAGGCGATCGCCGCCAGCGGTGACCGCACCGAGGAGCTGGCACGGGTGGTCGCCCCGACGCTCGTCATCAACGGCGACCGCGACGTCATGGTCGACCCCAGCGGTGGGATCGCGACGGCGGCGGCCATCGCCGGGGCGCGGCACGTGGTGGTCCCGGGCATGGGCCACCACATCGCGCGGGCGCTCGTGCCCCGGCTCGTGCAGCTGGTCGCCGACCACGTGATTGCGGTGTCGGCCGTCTCCTCGGTGTCACCCGAGCCGCCCGTGCTGCTGGAGCCGCTTGAGCTGCCAGGGCCGTCCGCGACCACCGGTCCTCGTGAGGGAGCGCAGCAGTGAGCAGGTCCGTCCGCAGCGTCAGCGGCAAGGTCTGCTTCGTGACCGGCGCGGGTTCGGGCATCGGACGTGCGCTCGCGCTCGAGCTGGCCAAGCGCGGTGCGCGGCTGGCGCTGTCCGACGTGTCGGAGGCTGGACTCGCCGAGACGGCGCAGCGCGCCCGGGCGCTGGGCGCGTCGGTGCACACGGCCCGGCTCGACGTCAGCGACCGGGAGGCCTTCTTCGCCTACGCCCGCGCCGTCGTCGACGAGCTCGGGGTGGTCCACCAGCTCTACAACAACGCGGGCGTGGCCAGCAGCGGCACCGTGCTGGACAGCGACTGGTCGGAGTACCAGCGCGTGCTGTCGATCAACATGTTCGGGGTCATCCACGGCACGCAGGCCTTCCTGCCGCACCTCATCGCCTCCGGCGCCGGGCACCTCGTCAACATCTCCAGCCTCAACGGCTTCATGGCGCAGAGCGGGCTCTCGGCCTACAGCGCCAGCAAGTTCGGCGTGCGGGGGTTCACCGAGGCGCTGCGGGCCGAGGTGCTCGAGGCCGGTCACCCGGTCGGCGTGAGCGTGGTGCACCCCGGTGGGGTGCGGACGAGCATCGCCAGGTCTGCGCTCGCGCACGCCAAGGCCTCCGGTCACGCGGTGACCGAGCAGGAGGAGGCGCAGCAGCGGCGCTACGACGAGAAGCTGCTGCGCATGCCGCCCGAGCAGGCAGCGCGGATCATCGTCGACGGCGTCGAGGCGGGCAACCCGCGCATCCTCGTCGGTCGTGACGCCGTGCTGGTCGACGCGATCGTGCGCCTGGTGCCGCGCCGCTACCCCGCCCTGGTGGCGAGGGTGGCGCGGCGCGCGTCTCGTTGACCCGCGGCCGGCGTTGACCCGCGGCCGTCGCTGCCCCCAGACGTCGCTGGCTCCTGGACGACGCTGACCCACAACCGGCCCTGCGTCGAAGCCGTCGCTGGCTCCTGGACTCCGCTGCCCCCCAGCCGCCGCTACCCCGCAGCCTCCGCTGGCTCCTGGATGACGCTGGACCGTCAGACCGGCGCCTCCGGCACCGGCGCGGCACGGAGGCCGACCGCCACGGATCTCAGCACCGACCCTCCGCCGGGTGCCGCCGCGAGGAAGCCGCCGGCAGCGCAGAGCCCCAGGTCCTGCAGCTCCACGACGTGCTCGGTGATGATCCTGTCGACGTGCTCGGCCACGAGGTCGTGCGGTCGTGTGGCGCTCGCGAGTCCGAGGGGCCACGACTGCCCCTCCCCCACGGTGGTCAGCATCCCCGCGAAGGTGTGGCGCACGCAGTCACCGAGGACGTGCTCGGCGGCGAGCCAGCGCACGGTGCCTTCGAGCACCGCAGCGGCCACCCGCCCTCGTACCCGAGCGCGCAGCACCGGGTCCTCCTCGGTCCACCGGGCGACGTCAGGTCCCGGCTCCAGCCGCTCGCCGACGATCGCGGTGAGGCCCACCCGGTTGCAGGCCACCGACAGCACCTGCACCCGCCGACGACCGATGCCACTGGCGGCCATGAGCTCGACACCGACTCTGCGCTCCAGCTCCACGACCAGGTCGTGCTCGTCGTCGGCGAGGTCCGTCGGTGAGACCCCGTCACCGACCCAGTCGAGGTACTCCCCCACCATGTGCACCAGCGGCAGCTGCTCGAGGAACTCCTGGAAGTCCGGGTCCTCGGCGGCCTGGTGCAGGACGAACTCCGCGTCGTCGTCGTCGACGAAGACCTGCGGCGGCCCGTCCTCCTCGTCACCGGTCCGCTGGCGCGGGATGCGCGGCGGCGCGCTCTGCGCTGAGGGACGACGTGCTGTCCGCTTCGAGGTGCGGCGGCGGGGCTCCGGGCTCATGGCTCTACCGTGGCGGAGACGAGACGTCACCCGCCCGAGCCGCTCCCGACCTGTGGACGACCGTGCTCGTCACGGCCTCGGGCCCGACCTGTGGGCGTCTGGTCACGCGGCGGGGAGGTCGTCGAAGAGGTGCGGCTCGTCGTCGGTGCTGCCGGTCCGTGTGACGTCACCGGTGACAGGACCGCTGACGGGACCGGTGGACGCCGAGTCCGGTGGGGTGTCGGCCATGACGGCGTGAGCCCAGTCCCTGGACCAGACACCCTCTCCACCCGCAGCCCCTGCGGCGCTGGGGACTGGCGCGCCGTCCGGTGGCCATCCCACCCAGGAGGGGAGCACATCGGCCAGCAGCCGGTGGACCCATCCGGGCAGCTCACCGTCCGGAGGCTCCCCTGGACCGGGTCGGGGGGCTGGGCCGTCGTCAGGGTCGAGCAGCGCCTGCGGGCTCACCCGGTAGGTGTGCCCGGTCGGAGAGGTCCACACCACCCCGTCTCCAGGTGCTGGCGGCGGGGCCGCTGCGCCCGCGGGGACGTCGCTCAGCGGCGAGCCGGTCCTGTCGACGGCGACGCTCCAGCCGTGGCCGGGGCGGGCGTGCTCACCGGCTTGCTTGAGCAGGTGCTCGACCTGGGCGAGCAGTTGCAGGTTGGTCGCCTCCGTCGGCCCACCCGCACACGCACCCGCACACGGACCCGCAGGTGCACCCGCGACCGGACCGCCGGGGTCACTTCGGTCCTGGCTGTGAGCGGCGTAGGGCTGCACGTGGTCCAGCTGCCCACCACCGCTGCCACCACCCCCACCGCCACCACCGGCCGGGCCGTGCTCGAAGCCCACCGGCCGGGTCGAAGACGGCATCGCCGACCCACCCCAACGCAGCCCCACCAACCGCGCCAACGCCGTGCTCGGACGCCACGCACCCTCCTCCACCCCCACCGCCGCCCCACAAGCCGGGTCGGCCAGCACCCGACGCCACAACCCGTCCGCCGCGATCCGCAACGCCGCCACCGCACCGATCGGGCCGTACCCGGCCAGCTGCGCC